>DATEOJ010000338.1:0-4075 GCA_035274235.1 Pyrinomonadaceae bacterium | reverse complement strand
GCCTCCATCCTTTAGGTGGAGGAAAGCGTGTCACTTAGGAAAATAAATCCGCGCGGCTTCAGCCTAACAACGCCGGCTCATTTTGGGCTAAAGCTAAAAGGAAGATTGCTTCTTCTGGTGTTCGGCTAAAGCCGCTCCGCTACCCAAATTGGACCTCCACCTAAAGGGTGGAGGCAATTTAAACAGTTGGCTTGACCGGTATGCCGGTGCATCCCGATTCTGCAGAAGTAGTCGAGCGACGACTGCCGATAGAGAAACGCTAGTTCAGTCAGCCTGACCGAGCCAGCAGGAATTGCATGCGAAAAGAATAAATCACCCTTCCGTAGAAACGATATAAACCTAAATATTTCAGCACTTCCAGTCACATAAAAATTGTTGACAGTCCGTTAACTTATTGGCAATAATCAAATTAATCCGAATTTGTCCACCATTTCGGGTTGTCACCAAAATCATCTTAGGCCCGCTGGACTGCTCACCTTCAGACATCGGCCGGTTCTCACCACGTTCTACAAAAGCTTTATTAGCGACCCGCTCTTAAGAAGCGAGGAGGAACAAATGAAACCTGTGTACCTGTGTCGGCGATGGTCGGTCCTATCGGCTATTGGCTGCTTGTGTCTTATCTTGTTGTCCGCAACTTTTACCGCGGCCCAGAGAACCGAGTATCGAGGATTTTGGGTCGACACCTTCAACTCAGCACTTAACAATCACGCGGACGTCGTCACGGTCGTGAACAACGCGAAGGCGGCGAAAGCAAACGTCATCTTCGCGCAGGTTCGACGTCGCGGCGATTCGTGGTATCTCAACTCGCTCGAGCCGGGTCCGGACTTCGTACCGATCGCCGCCGGCTTCGATGCGCTGGCTGACCTCATTGCAACGGCGCATGCCGACGGGATCGAGGTTCATGCGTACGTCATCATGTCGGCGATCTGGAGTAAGAACCCGCAGTCCGCGCCAAGTGCAACGCTCGGTCCACCGATCAGCGATCAACATGTCTTCAATCGGCATGCGTGGAACAAAGCGACCAACTCCATGCGGACCGGTCCCGACAACTGGTTGACGAAGTCGCTTGCGCCGTTCCCGGCCGCCGTCACGTTCGACGGGCAACGCTACGGTAACGATTTCTGGCTCGACTTCGGGCATCCGGACGCGGCGGCGTATACCGTTGATGTTGTGATGCATCTGGTGAACAACTACGACGTCGACGGCCTGCATCTCGATCGCATCCGTTATCCCGAGTTCACGGTCTTGACCGGTCAGCCGGCTCTTAATCCGACGAACGGTGCGAATGTCGGTTACAACGATGTGAGCGTCGCCCGGTTCAACACAAGACATGATCGCACCGGCGTCCCGGCGCAAAGCGACAATCTTTGGAAACAATGGCGACGTGATCAGGTGACGAATATCGTTCGTCGCGTTTATCTCAACGCAATCGCGTCGAAGCCGCAGCTAAAGATCAGTGGTTCGTTTATCGCGACTGGTAACGGTCCGATCTGCGCGATCGGCGCAAACTGCAAATCGATTTGGGAAACCAGCATTAGAGCTGAGGCCTATTGGCGAATGTATCAGGATTGGCGAGCATGGACCGAGGAAGGCATTATCGATCTGGCGATCCCGATGAACTATAAGCGCGAACACGTCATTTCACCTGCGTCACAGATAGTGATGTTTGACGAATGGAATGAGTGGACGAAGAACCAACAGTACGGTCGCGGATCGCTCGTCGGCATCGGCAATTTCCAGAATTCAGTCGAAGGCAGCCTCCGGCAGACGCGCCGGTCGCTATTGCCGTCGTCCCAAGGTAACAACACTCCGGGAGTCGTGTTCTTCTCGATGGCAACCTCAGACGTTTCAGTCACCGCGAATCCCTGGTCGATACCGGGCGGTGCCACCACTCCCGACCGGCCGTTCAGCGATTTCGCGTTTGGCCTGACGACCGGAAAGACCGGAGCAGGTGCTCTGCTCGAACCGAATGCGAACGCACCCGGTTTCGAGGCGGTCTTCGCTCAGCCCGCGACGCTCCCGACGCTTCAGTGGAAATTCGCTCCTACGAAAGGACACTTGAAGGGATTTGCGAAACGGTCCGACGGCTCGGCACTCGACACCGCGACTGTGACGATCAAGAACCTCGCCACGCAGGCGACGCGAACAACGTCGACTGACGGTGGTGGATTCTACGGCGGAGTCGATCTCGATCCCGGCAACTATCAAGTGAAGGCCGAGCTCGGCGCGACGACATTGTTCGCATGTTCGGCTACGGTCTCGGCGGGGTTGGTCACAACGGCGGATCTTACTTCGTCGAGCAATACACCTCCGACTACGACGGCGACCGTGGCGCCATCGTCACCAGATGGTGCAAATGGCTGGTACGTTACGAGTCCGACCCTGACTCTCGACGGCGTAGCCGGTTGTGCGACGCTTGATCGAACCGAGTACTCGCTAGACGGCGGCGCGACATGGCTGGTCTATTCCAGCCCGATCGCGATCATGCAGGAAGGCATGGTCACCGTATTGTTCAGATCGGTTGACTCGAGCGGTACGACCGAACCCGAGCAAAGCCGGACGTTCAAAGTCGATCTAACCGCTCCAACGGCCGCTCTGACTTCGAACCCGGGCACGATCTTTCCGCCGAGCGGTGAGATGACCAACGTCGCACTCGATGGAAACGGAGCCGATGCGGGTTCCGGTCTGTCGCAGGTTAGTTACGTCGTGACCGATGAGTACGGAATGCTCTTCTCGATCAATGACCGCCCGCTGTCGGGCAGCTCGGCGAACTGGCTCGAAAGTCTTGCGATCGAGGCGAGTCGTCGTGGAAACGATCGCGATGGTCGTCTTTACACTGTCGTCGCAACGGTCACTGACGTGGCTGGTCGAACGTCGACTGCCACAGCGACTGTCGTCGTCACGCACGATAGCCGCGGTGGTAATGGAAACGGCAACGGTAGCGGCAAAGGTCGTCCGTAGCCCCAAGGTCTCCTACACCGCCTGTGTATTCCGTGGTTCCTTCCACTTAGACCACGGAATGCACGGAGGACGAAAAAAAAGATTCGGTGGTTTCAAGGTTTAATTGAAACGACCGTTACTTTTTATTTAGAATACGAAAGGCCTGAGCTAAATCGGCTCGGGCCTTTCACATTCCTTCGACTTAAAGAATCTATGTCAGCTTCAACCCAACTGGGCCCGGCCCGTGTTCGCCTCGGCGTCGAGGGACTTCTCGAAGATCAGATCGATCTCATTCGCGGTCAGCGCGTCGGCCTCGTCTGCAACCCAGCTTCAGTGCTTCCAAACTTTCGGCATGATGCAGAGGTCTTCTTTGAACATCGCGACATCAACCTTACAGCTCTCTTTGGTCCGCAGCATGGCATTCGTGGTGACGTGCAATACAACATGATCGAGACGCCGCATGTCCGCGATGAGCGGACCGGGCTGATGGTCTATTCGCTCTACAGCGAAACGCGCGTCCCGACCGAGGAGATGTGCGACGAGATCGACACCTTCGTAGTAGATCTTCAAGACGTCGGCTGCCGGATCTATACGTACACCTACACGATGGCGAACTGTATGATCGCCGCCGCGAAATACGGCAAGCGAGTCGTCGTATGCGACAGGCCGAACCCGATCAACGGTGTCGATGTCGAAGGTAACGTTACCGAGAAAGAGTTCACTTCTTTCGTCGGCGGCTTTGAACTGCCCACTCGTCCGGGGATGACGATCGGCGAGATGGCGAAACTATTCAACGAGCATTTCGGGATTGGTTGTGATCTCGAGATAGTGAAGATGAAGGGTTGGGAGCGCGAGATGTGGCACGAAGACACTGGTCTGCCGTGGACACTGCCGTCGCCGAATATTCCGACGATCGACACATGCGCCGTTTTCCCGGCTACTGTCCATTTCGAGGGAACCGAGCTTTCCGAGGGACGCGGGACGACAAAGCCTTTTGAGTTGAACGGTGCGCCTTATATCGACGCGTATGCTTGGGCCGCGGAGCTACGTAAGTTCGATTTTCCCGGCATCGCTTTTCGCGAGTGTTACTTTCAGCCAACGTTCTCCGAGTTCTCCGGTGAAACGTGTGCCGGCG
>DATEOJ010000337.1:0-4997 GCA_035274235.1 Pyrinomonadaceae bacterium | reverse complement strand
AAATTCATTACCAACGTCGGCGGTGTTACAAAATGAGGCCTCGTCGAGCACCTACCGCTGACGCGGCAGTGTCTCGTTGTTGATTAGCTCCGTGGGCTTCGCCCTTCGGGCTCCACCCACGGCTAAAAGCACCTGTCCGCTACGCGGCCCAAGACCAAGAACAAGGCCAAAGACCCAAGACCAAAGACCAACGATCCAATCGCGCTATGGAGTCCGGTTCAGTGTCGGCACGGTGATTGCGACACCTCATTAGATGCGTTCGGACACCGTACGACATACGAACAACAAAACGATGCCGATCGTTGCGATCGGTCTTGCAACTGCCGGAGCAGCGCTCCTTTACCGCGCACTAAAACCGCGATACTCATTCGCCGACAAAGTCGTCCTTATCACCGGCGGCTCGCGAGGTCTCGGTCTCGTGCTCGCACGTGAGTTCGCGTCGCGGGGGGCGAAGATCGCCATCTGTGCACGTGATCGCGACGAGCTAACTCGAGCAAAGGAAGATCTTGAATCTCGCGGAGCCGAAGTCTTCGACGCAATATGCGACGTCCGCGAGCAGGGTGATGTGCAGAACCTCATCGCCGATGTCCGCGCCCGGTTCAGACGGATCGACATTCTTGTTAACAACGCCGGTGTGATCCAGGTCGGCCCGCTTGAAGTCCAGACTCAGCACGATTTCGAAGAAGCGATGCGAGTCCATTTCTGGGGACCGTTCTACACAATGCGGGCGTTGATTCCGGAGATGCGAAGCCGCGGCGAGGGTCGGATCGTGAATATCTCCTCGATCGGAGGGAAAGTGGCCGTTCCGCATCTCGCCCCTTATTGTGCAAGCAAGTTTGCCCTCGCCGGATTGTCATCCGCGCTACACACCGAGCTCGTCGAGCATGGAATCGTAGTTACAACGGTTTATCCGGGACTCATGCGCACGGGCAGTCACATCAACGCATTCTTCAAAGGACAAAACGAGAAGGAGTACGCTCTCTTTAGTATCGCGAACGGGTTACCGTTGACGTCGGTGAGTGCAGAGAACGCCGCACGGCAGATCGTCGATGCGACCGCGGCCGGCAAAGCCGAACTCGTCATATCACCGCAAGCGAAAGCCGCCGTAAAGCTCAGCGCACTCTTTCCCGAGATGGCGAATGCAATTCTCACGGCGACAAATCAACTATTGGCTGGCGAGGGCGGAATTGGCCGCGATATCGCAAGCGGTCTCGAGAGCACGTCAGCGGTCTCACCGTCAGTGCTGACATCGCTCGTCGACGCGGCGTCCTATCGCAACAACGAACTCAAGCCAAACGAATCGATCAACTAGAGAGGTACGACATGGAAACGAACGAAAGATCACTCACCAACTTTCTTGCCGACACATCGCAAAACGTCGGAGGAGCAGAACGCCTGGCGTCTACCGTCGCCGGCGGTGCGCTTGTCGCGTATGGATTGAAACACGGCGGTGTCGGAGGGACATTGATATCGATCCTCGGCGGTGGAATGCTCGTCCGGGGAACGACAGGTCACTGTCATGTTTACGACGCGATGGGTCTCGACACATCCGAAGCGAAACTCAGATCGCCGTTCAGCAAGGGTTCGCTGCTGACGGGGAAAGTACATGTGACGAAATCGCTCACGATCAACAAATCCGCTGACGAGCTCTACCACTTCTGGCGAGACTTTGAGAATCTGCCTAAGTTCATGCGTCATCTTGAATCCGTGAGTTCGATCGATGGCAAGCGGTCGCATTGGATCGCAAAGGCGCCACTTGGTCAGACCGTCGAATGGGATGCCGAGATCACGAGCGACATCGAGAATCACCGCATCGGATGGATGTCACTCGAAGGAGCGACGATCCCGAATTCGGGCGTTATCGAATTTCGTCCGACGATCGAACGTGGAACCGAAGTGATCGTCACGATGACTTACGAAGCTCCCGGGGGAAAGCTCGGCGAATGGATTGCGTGGGCGTCGGGCGAAGAGCCGAGCATTCAGATCGCCGACGACCTGCGGCGTTTCAAGATGCTGATGGAAACCGGCGAGATCATCACGATCGAAGGGCAACCGTCAGGCCGCGAACCTCTGCCGAAGGCTATGACCGCAAAGGGCGGTTTTTAACGCAGAGACCGCGGAGCACGCAGAGAAGATAAATCTGGCTCCGCGGCCTCAGCGATCTCCGCGTAAAAAGCCCGGACGAAAAAGGGGGAAACATGAAAGCACTTTGTTGGTTTGGAAAACATGACGTAAGGATCGAGAACGTGGCCGATCCAAAAATCCTCAATGCGCGGGACGCGATCGTAAAGATCACCTCGACCGCGATCTGCGGCTCAGACCTTCATCTCTACAACGGATATATTCCGACGATGGAGGCTGGCGATATTCTCGGTCACGAGTTTATGGGCGAGGTGGTTGAGGTCGGTCCCGAGGTAACAAATCTGAAGGTCGGCGATCGGGTCGTCGTCCCGTTTACGATCTCGTGCGGGAGTTGCTTCTACTGCAAACGCGAAGTCTGGTCGGGGTGTGACAATACGAATCCGAATCCGACGGTCGCCGAGTCGCTTTATGGATATAGCGGAGCGGGACTCTTTGGATACTCGCACATGATGGGCGGCTTCGCGGGCGGCCAAGCGGAGTTTGTCCGTGTTCCGTTTGCCGATGTCGGACCGCTCAAGGTGCCGGATCATCTCCCGGACGAACAGCTGTTATTCCTCTCGGATATTTTCCCGACCGGGTACATGGCGGCTGAAAATTGCAATATTCATCCCGGCGACACGGTTGCGGTTTGGGGCGCGGGACCGGTCGGGCAGTTTGCGATCAAGTCCGCGTATCTTCTTGGTGCCGAGCAAGTGGCGATCATCGATCACTATGCGGACCGACTCGACGTCGCCGCTCGTGAAAACCCTGGAGTCGTGACGATCAACTTTGACGAAGAAGATGTTTACGAACGCTTGCTCGATATTACAGGCGGACGCGGTCCGGACTCTTGCATCGACGCTGTAGGCCTCGAATCGCACGGGACATCACCCGACGCATTACTCGACTACGCAAAGGCAAAACTGTTTCTAGCGACCGATCGCCCCCACGCTTTGCGTCAGGCGATCTATTGCTGCCGCAAAGGGGGTACGGTTTCGGTTCCCGGCGTGTATGGAGGGTTCCTAGACAAGTTCAACTTCGGTGCCGCGTTTGGGAAGGGCCTCACGTTCAAGATGGGTCAGACAAACATGCATAAGTACATGCCCAAACTCCTCGGCGAAATTGAGAACGGAAAAATAGATCCCAGTTTCGTCATCTCGCATCGCATAAAGCTTAGCGAGGCGCCGATGGCATACGAGAGGTTTAACGAAGAGAAAGACACATGGCGAAAGGTCGTGCTGTCGCCAAACTAAAACAAATATGCTTATCGCAAGAAGATTTGTAGTGTCGCAACAGGAGCCGGATCCGCCCGCTCCTGCCGAGCCCATTGTTCCGGATCCGGATCCGTACCCGGTGGCTGACCCGATTCCGGAGCCGCCGTCACCGGAGCCGACGCCTTTTCCGACACCGCCGGAACCCATCCCGCAGTTTCCGCCGGATGTAACTTTCTAAATAAGGGATCTCACCGCGGCAAGTGAAACGACGGAGATCACGATCCAGAGGATGACCCCTTGCAGCAGCGGGCGCGCTCCAACTTGTCGGAGCGTGTCTCGAGAAAGGCTCGCACCGATCAAGAACAACGTCATCGTCATACCGGCTTTCGCAAGATTGACGAGGGCGTCGAAGACGCTTGGCTCAACCCAGTTCGGCGCATAGCTCCGCGCTATAGCGGCAAGAAGAAAAAATAATATGAACCAGGGGAAAGCTATCTTCGCCTTCGTCTCTCTATTTTTCTTCGAGTAGAGAAACATAAAGAGCAGAGCGACCGGTGCGATCCAAAGGGCACGGGCAAGCTTCACCGTCGTCGCGACCGCGAGAGCTTCAGCACCATACGCTGATCCCGCACCGACAACCGAACTCGTATCATGGATCGCGATCGCTGCCCAGATACCGAACTCGTTCTGAGTCATACCGAGCGCATGTCCGATGATCGGAAAAAGAAAAAGCGCGACGGAGTTGAGAACGAAGACGGTACCGAGTGAAACGGATATTTCTTCGGGGTCCGCATCGATGGCCGGAGCGACGGCTGCGATCGCACTTCCGCCGCAGATGGCCGTTCCCGACGAAATGAGTGCGGACGTCTTCTCTTTTACCGAAAGAAGTTTTCCAACGAGATACCCTAGGGCGAGCGTTCCGAAGATCGTCGCGATCGTAAACAGCACTCCGTCGCGACCTGCCTCGTAAACGGCCTTAATGTTCATCCCGAAACCGAGTAAGACGACAGATGTCTGCAGCAGTAGCCGCGTCGGCTTACCTGACAGATGCGGAAAAGGATTCCCAAACGTTAACGCGACAGCAAGTCCGAGGGCGAGGGCGATCGGCGGAGAGCCGTAAGGCGTGAGTATGAGAATGATGAGAAGGATGAAGAGGACTTTTTGCCACATAGCTGAGAGGGGAGAAGGGGAGAAGGGGAGAAAGGGAGTGGGGGAGGAGGCACTCCCTTTCTCCCCGTCTCCCTTTCTCCCCTACTTCATTTCGCCTTCCCCTGATTCGCGACCGCTTCCTGCGCCTTACGGATCGCTTCCTGATCGCCGAGGTAGTAACTCTTGATCGGTTTGAGTTGGTCGTCGAGTTCGTACACGAGTGGAATGCCGGTCGGTATGTTGATGCCGACGATATCATCGTCGGAGACTTTGTCGAGATACTTGACCAACGCACGCAGCGAGTTGCCGTGTGCCGCGATGAGAAGCCGTTTGCCGTCCCGGACCTTCGGCATGATCTCCTTCTCAAAGTAGGGGACGACGCGGGCAACGGTATCTTTCAAACATTCTGCTCGCGGAAACTCAGTCGGGTCGATCGTGCAATACCGCGGGTCCTTACCAAGCCAGCGCTCATCAGTTTCTTCGAGCGGCTCGGGCGGAATATCGAAACTCCGT
>DATEOJ010000336.1:0-2456 GCA_035274235.1 Pyrinomonadaceae bacterium | reverse complement strand
CGTCGCCGAGAATCGTTTGCGGATCGGTTCCTGGACTTCCCGTTAATGCATCGCCGCGGTAGCCGATGACTCCCGGCACTCCGGACCAGGTGTCGTTGGCGGTGATTAACCCGGTATTCGTCCAGTTCTGACTGAACGGTAAGGTTTGGGCCACAAGATCAGCGTATGCGAGAGGAGCCCAGACGAGGATCCCCGCGAGCAAAGAAATAACACACGTGAGCGCAACAGACTTCTTCAATTTTTGATACATAGGAACCGGTTTTTGGCTAGATTCGAAAGCTGGTGTAGCACCATCCTACCAAAGAAGTACAGAATGCTTCAAAAGTTTTTAGAAAAATTTAGATGAATTTCACAACATGTGTCGGCCGCCTGACATAAAAGAAAAAGGCGCGACCAGCTGGTCGCGCCCTTCACAACTAATATCTGAATGCCTAACCGATAAACATCTCGTCTTCCAGGTAAGCCCGGTCGAGTTGCTTCGGTGCAGGTGCAAACAAGACCTCCAGCGCTTTCTTCACGCCCGCCATGATCGCAGCCACTTCCCGCGCCGGTTCAACGATCTTCTGCTGCACAAACTCCGTGGTATCGACTACCTGATCGTGCGTCCGGTCGATCGTCTTGCTAACCATCGCGACTTTATTCTTCGCCGTGACCGCAGTTTCGCCGACAAGCAATCTCAGTTCGGCAACCTCTTCCTTTATCAACTCGGTTGATTCAGCAAGATGGCGCGTCGCCGTAGAAAGATTCGCCGACACCTCGGTGAAATGAACCGAGATCTCTTTCCCCTGAACGCTCATGGCGTTCACTTTCGCGATCAACGGATCGAACCTTTCCTCGAGACGGTTGACGGTCTTAACAACTCGACGAACGATCACGGCAATAGCGATCACCCCGACCGCCATCACAATGAAGCAGACGGCGATCACGATCGACGAGATCATCATCCAGAACTGCGGATCGTTCGCGTTCATACGCTAGTTGCTTTCTTTGTCCACCGGATAAGTCGGACGGCCTTCCGAGATCGACTTAACTTCGTTCTTGCGTTTCTCTGCAGCGTACGCCTCTTTGCCTGCCTCAACCGCAGCGGTAAACGGATTCGCCGTGCGTGCAGCTGCGGTCTTGGCTCGTTCGCCAATCTCGCCGGCTTTGTCCTGAGCGTTCTGATAAAGCTCGTTCGCACGCTCGCGACCGACCTCGTAATACTCGCCGGCACGCTCTTGAAGCTGCGAAGCCGTCTCACGTCCCTTTTCGAGACCTTTACGGGTCACATCGGCGATGTCCTCGCGAAGCTCGATACCCGACTTCGGTGCGAATAGCAGTGCTATCACGGCTCCGATACCGCCTCCGATAAGTAGGTATGTCAATTTGGTTGTAACGCTCGAATCTTCCCTATCGTAATCGTTTCTCATACTCGTGCTCCTAGGATAACCAAGCGGAATAAACTTAAGTTTTCCGTGAAGCACAAATATAGCAGGAATTACGGCCTTAGGGCAACGAACTTATTCGAGGCTCTGCCGAATTTGGTTTGCGAAAACACCGCGGCTTTGCGGCGATGCTGTGCGGAGAGGCGATGCCTCTCGGACATCGTCTACCTCCGCGCCACGGCGTCCCTCGCCTCTTCTGCACCAACTAGATCGAACGCAGGATTCTGTTTCAGAGCCTTGGTTAAAAGCCGCTTGGCCTCGAGCAGGTCACCGTTTTCTTTGGCTATCATTCCAGCGTGGAAAAGCAGTCTTGCGTCGATCGTATTCAGACGCATCGCTTCACGAATGAAGACGGTCGCCTCGGTCGCCCGGCCCGCTCGATAGAGGGACCACGCCATCAGGTCGGCGGAATGAATACTCTTCTCGGCCGCATACTCGCTCTTAGCGAGCGCCAACGCCTTATCGACCATTCCGCGATCCGCCCAGGAAAGGACTAGCCGTTTGTGATCGGCGGCGGTCCCGAGCTTTTCCTGGATCGCGTCAAACTGCTCGTACTGACGTGCGGCCTTCTCTACCTCTCCTCGCAGCGTGTAGATGTCGCCGAGCATCAGGATCGCATTCGCATTCGGAAGATCTGCTTGGACATCCGTAAGTAACTGCTCCGCGGATGCAAAGTCGCCCACCGACGCTCGCACACGTCCTTTCGAAACGACCGCAAGGAAATAACCCGGTAAGTTCGTCAACGCTTCGTCGTAAGTCTTCTCGGCCTCGACAAACTTCCCGACCTTCCAATACTCATCACCGAGTTGGACAAGACACCAGCTCTGAGTCTCCTTGTCGTTTGGATCCGCCGCACGCGCGGCTTTGGAGAACATCTCGACCGCACCGCGATGATCACCATGAAGCGAACGAATTTGCGCGACACGCGAGTAGGCGGCGGTCCCCGGTTTCAGATCGACCATCTTCTGTGCCCTCTTAACCGCGTTGTCATAATCACCGGTCTCAACATACGCGTCGACGAGAACTCCGTAG
>DATEOJ010000335.1:0-2882 GCA_035274235.1 Pyrinomonadaceae bacterium | reverse complement strand
TTAAAAAAATGCCGGCCAAGAGGACACCCTCGCTACACTCGGGTTTCTGTGCGTCGTTAGCTATACTTCAACTTCATGCGTACGCTTTATTTCGATTGCTTCGCCGGTGTGAGCGGGAACATGGTTCTTGGCGGACTCGTCGCGCTTGGTGTTGATCGCGAGGAGTTGCTTCGCCAGCTCCAGACGCTTGCTCCAGTTCATTTCGATATTGAATTCACGGAAGTCGATCGGTCAGGTATCGCTAGTGTTCATGCTCGGGTCGACGTTCCGGATGAGAGCAATCACCGCCACCTATCTCACATTGAAGCGATCATCGATCGTGCCGGTGTCTCGCCGTCGGTGAAGGAAAGATCGAAAGCGATCTTCCGACGACTTGCCGAGGCCGAAGCGAAGGTCCATGGCGTCGATGTTCAGCACATACATTTTCACGAGGTCGGTGCGATGGATGCGATCGTCGATATCGTCGGGTCGTGTATCGGTTTCGAGATGCTTGGTATCGAACGTTTCGCTTGTTCGAAGATCCACGTAGGCAGCGGTTTCGTGAACATGGCTCACGGGAAGTTTCCGGTGCCGCCGCCAGCCGTGGTCGAACTTTTGACGGGCTCGCCTTATTACTCGACTGAAATTGAAGGTGAACTCGCCACGCCGACTGGTGTCGCGATCGTGACGACGCTCAGCGAACCTTCGACGGAGCTTTCGATCGAAAAGGTTGGATACGGTGCGGGCACTCGCGAGTACAAGGGATTTCCAAATGCGTTGCGACTAATGATCGGCGAGACCGCAGCCGTACCCGAAAAGGTCCTACTTCTCGAGACAAACATCGACGATCTCTCGCCGCAAGTACTCGGGTTTGTGATGGAGCGAGCGTTCGACCTTGGTGCTCTCGACGCCTGGTTCACGCCGATCCAGATGAAAAAGAATCGACCGGCGGTGTTGATATCGATTCTCTGCGAGTCGGATAAGCGCGACGCGCTTGTCGAGCTTCTCTATACCGAGACGAGCACGCTGGGTGTTCGCACGCGTGAGGTTGAGCGGGAATGTCTTGAGAGGGAAGTGGTAACGGTTGAGACGAAGTTTGGTGCGGTCGATGTGAAGATCGGAAAGTTCAAGGGAAAGGTCGTGAACGTGATGCCGGAGTACGAACCGGTGCGGGAGTTGGCTCGTGAGCATGGCGTTCCGTTTCGAGTGGTGAGTGAGGCCGCGATCGCGGCGCTACGCGAACGACAGCAGGAGGGGGCGGTAGCTGCGTCGACGTAACTTGCGACGTTGAGCCGTGATTGGGGACGGTGCGATCAACGCTCGATCACGAGTCCCGATTGCAGCTCGCGTAGCGAGCGTAAGCACGTAGCCCCCAGCGTGAGCTGGGGGTTAGAAGTGTCTCGACGAAGCCCGCGTATGCGGGCGACAGACCGGTACCGCAGGAATCTGCCGCTCGCTACGCGAGCTGGTTACTAACTCGGGCATACCCCCAGCTCACGCTGGGGGCTACGTGCTGTCACTCGCTACGCGAGTTATTGAGTGGCCGTCGAGATGGCCGACATCATCGACCTCGTTAACTACTGGTGACGAACTCCGAACAGTTCGGGGCTCGGCCGATAAATATGGCGAAGAAGAAATCGAAATCAAAATCATTTGACGGTGACAAGATCGCGGCCGGTGTGCGGTTGATCCTCGAAGGGATCGGAGAAGATCCGACCCGCGATGGCCTGGTGAAAACTCCCGAACGTGTCGCGGATTTTTACGCCGAGCTCACCGAAGGCATGTGGATCGATCCGAAACAACACATCGAAGCATTGCCCGGCGATTCGCACGACGAGATGGTTTTAGTTAAAGACATCTCGATCGCGTCTGTCTGCGAACATCACCTCGCTCCGTTCGTCGGGAAGTGCCACATCGCATACATTCCAAAGAACGGTCGGATCATCGGTCTATCAAAACTCGCGCGCATCGCCGAGATCTTTGCACGACGACTCCAAGTGCAGGAGCGTCTAACGCAGGAGATCGCGCAGACGCTGTTCGAATATCTCGAGCCGATCGGTGTGATGGTCGTGGTCGAGGCCGAGCATACATGCATGACACTTCGTGGTGTTAAGAAACCGGGTGCGGTGACGGTCACATCGGCGGTGCTCGGTGGATTCCGGAAGGACCCACGTACACGTGCAGAGGCGATGGCTTTGATAAAAGGCTGAACTGTTACATGAGCTTCTGCCTTTTTTCGCTCAAGTAGAACATCAAAGGTCTATGCGCAGACTTCTAAGAGCGCACATTAACAATGAGAAAACTCCTTACTTCCGTGGTTTTCGCCGCAATATCCTCAACGGCGATTCTTGGTCAAGATTTCACTAAACACTTCGAAGAATCGAAAATGCGCGAGCGCGTTATCAAGCTTTCATCAGACGAGATGGAAGGCCGCGGTCCGGGCACGCCCGGCGGTCTAAAGGCGGCGCAGTACATTGCTGATCAACTCAAGGCGGTCGGAGTGAAGCCTGCCAACAAAGATAGCTACTTTCAGAACGTAAAACTCATTGGCGTGAAGGCTGACCCGACTACGAAGCTCGAGGTCGGCGGCAAGTCGTACAAGTTCGCTGACGATTTCGTTGCAACGACGAGTGCGCAAAAGGCGGACGTCGCTCTTGATGCAGAACTCGTCTTCGCCGGTTACGGCGTCGATGCACCGAACTTTAATTGGAACGACTACAGCGGTGATCCGAACGATTATCGCGGAAAGGTTCTGATGATCATGGTCAACGATCCGCCTGCGACCGAGTCAGAGCCGAATCTGTTTGGCAACAAAGCACTCACGTACTACGGACGTTGGACCTACAAATACGAAGAAGCCGCGCGACGCGGTGCAGCGGGAGTGATCTTGATCCACACGACTG
>DATEOJ010000334.1:0-6351 GCA_035274235.1 Pyrinomonadaceae bacterium | reverse complement strand
CCGCTCACTGTCTTTTCCAAATCGAAAGTTTGCGCCAAGGTAACGAGCCCGGTCCTTCAAAGCTTCCGCACGAGCTTCGCGCACCTTCGCGACCTCTTCTTCAGTGAGATTCCGACCGATCGCTTCCTTAAAGTGGGCGATCATTTCGTCGTCGGTCGCATCGGGTTTGAAGTCCGAACTCGCGTAGCTCGGATATTCCTTGCCGGGAACGCTGTACGAAAGTCCGATCGAGATCACCTGACCAGCTTCGATCGATCGCTGCCGCTCCTCCCATCCGGGAGTGACGTATACCGCCTTCGGTTTCTCTCCGGCCGCCTCGGCACGCTTTCGTTCTTCTTCCGCTTTTTTCTCCCTGATCTGATCGAGAACCTGACTCTCAAACTTGTCGAGTAGCCAAGTGTAGTCGATGAGATCCTGCTTGAGATTGCCGCTGTTGGATCCCATCAACACGTCCGCGAGTTCGTTGACGCGTTCTTTGGGCCGGCTCCGATACTTGATGAGTCCGATCAGCTGTTCAGCCGAAGGGCCGAACTTGCCGCTCGTTCGAGCGACTGCGGTGAGTTGCTCTTCGGCCAGCTCGTAGAGTTCCTTGTTGGCCTTCTCGTCTTTGATAAGACTCGCCTGTCGAACGAGCGTTCGACCCACAAGATAGTCGGCGGTCTCTCGCCAGACTGATTCGTCATCGTCCGCGATCGCTTGAAAGCGATTGACCGCCTCACCAAAATCGAGTGCGTAAAAGTGCGCTGCCGCGATCTGATATTCGCGATCGTTCTTAAACCAGGCCGGAGTATCCGGACCCGGCGGGTTCGGGTACGTCCCGCCGCTCGAACATATATCAAACACCTGATCCTGTCCCTTCAGCCATTCGCGAACATTCGGATCTTCAACGCCGTAAGTCGCGGCTCGATCGTTCAGGACCTGCGTCGCGACTTCGAACGCGTTTATCGTGCAGTTCGGGAAAAAGTTGTAGCCCGAGTAATTCTTGTCGGTATAGATATCCGGCAGCTTTTCGTCGCCAACGATAACTTTTCGCGCCGCAACCCATGCTTCGACCGCTTGCGTTATATCGGTCTCTTCCGGTGCTTTTCCCCGCAGTGCATCGATCAGCCCTTCCTGATCCCGAACGCTAAAGCTTCCGCCGTTCGCGTAGCGGTAGGCAATAAAGAGAGCTTTGCGTCCGAATGTCGGTTTCACAAGACCGAGGTTGCCGCCGGTGAATTCATGGAACGGAATATCGGGTGAGCTGTCGAACTGGAAGACGGGTTCGAGGTATCCGGGGCCGCATGCGAGACCGAGGGGCAGCGACGCATTCAGCAGAACGGCGAGGAGTGTAATGGTGAGAAGCTGTCGCGTGAGTTTCATTTCTGGTTCAGATTCGCGACCGCTCGCAGATCGGCGTCATTCCAGGGACGGTCGTTAAAGACATAGATTCGCCTGCCGCTATCAAACTGCATCTTAAATGGCTCGTCAAGAGAAATTCCGTAACTCGCGCGACACAGCGGTTCCCGAACATCGCCTCCGCTTTCGAAGTGTTGCTTGATCTCGCGATCATCGCTTCCCATTCGAAAGATCATCGGTATAGCCTCGTCGATCGGAAGCCCGTCAAGCCATCGATCACCAAGACAAAAGGATGCAAGTGAAGTGATCGAGAGCGGCACGTCGTCCGGTAATTTAGAACGGAGTTCGTTGAGAAGTTTGCGATAGAACTCGCGTTCGGAAACGACGACATCGTAATCGATCTGCACGGCGATGATGTCGGGTAGTTCGAGGGTCCGGCTAACGAGCGTGACGATCTTTTCGCGTTGCTTCTCGCTTAGTGCGATCTGTCCCCCCGCCTTCTTACGCGCTTCAATACGGGTAACTGCGACGAGTTTCGTTCCGGGCCGGACGTTCAATGGTTGTCGACGCGGTTCGACGCGGACGTCGTCTCCACTAAGAGTCAGTGTCTGCGCAAGAAATGCGACGCCGACTTTCGTTGTGTCGATCCCTTCGAGGTTCTCTGGTCGCTCCCACGCCCACACGAGCACCGGCGGGAGTATCGACAATCTTTGTCGCGAGGTCTCTGCCTGTCTTTCGTTTGAACAAGATGCGACAAAGAGGCAGCAGACAAAAACAAACCAGCGCGTTCGAGCAGTCCACGAAACGCGCTGGTTGTTTCTCAACCGCATATTAAAAGATTCGAACCAGAACTTAGGTCACGTCAGGAGCGTCGAGAAGTTTCTCATCGAACCATCGCTCCGTCATGTCGCACCAGATCGCTAGACCGCGCCAACTGCCGTACTTCTTATAATGCCGTTCGATCTTCTTATCGGCGCACGTACGTTCGCGATTGTGTTTTTTGTAGAACTGCGAGCGAAGCCATGAATCGAGAGCCAGTCCATCGTATCGACCTAGAAGCTTGAGAAGATTATCCGCCGCATAGTCGCCGAAACCCTTCAGACTTTTTATCTCTTTCTTCAGCTCGTCCGTTGGTACATCAGTTGTTAACCATGCCTCCGGGTCCAACTTGCCCGACGCGACCGCCTCGGCTAATTCGACGAAGTAGGGCGATCGGTAGCCCGCTTTGATCTCTTCACGATAGAACTTCTCATCGACGCTCGCTAGCGCCTCGGGCGTCGGAAAAGCATGTCCGCCGCCGATCGCCGGTTTGCCGAGCTTCTCGACGAGGTTCGTCGTCATGATCCTCGTCAACGCCCATGAGCAGTTCGTCGTGCAGAGCGTCTTCACGAGATCTTCAAAGACGGTCGGAGATCGCAGCAGACGACCCGCGTTCGATGGTGCCACCCAGTGAAGACGTTCGTCGAGATTCGTCAGCTCGTAAAACTCTTCAAGCGGCTCATCGAGTCGAAGTATATGCCGAACCTCACGCACCAGCCTCTCCTCATCGAACCGACTGCCGGCGACCTCGATCTTCAGTCCTGAATCCGACGATGTGACGACGGCCGACACCGGCTTTGTTTTCGTCGGGAAGACATACGTCAGGCGCCGGCTTTCCGCATCACGACGAAACGGCAGCAGCTCACTCCACCCATGGCTGTAGACCGTGTGCCGGAAACTGAAGCTGGGCGGCGTTTCGATAAAAAGTTCGCGTCCCATTCCGTAAAATCTTAGTAGTTCAAAATGACCGATACAAATATCCCGCGATTTTTTCGGCTAATACCGAAACGTTTTCGTCTTACTGACCGGATCACGCGAAAAGGTACTTAATTCAACAAATAAAACGCTTGAGTTTTTCGACTGCTTGGTTTAGATTTCTATCTGTAAAACACACTTAAACGGCTCACCAGACCCATCCGGCCGTTTTCGCAATACCCTTTACATATAGATCTCAGCCGCAACTGCCTAACAGGAGGAAAGGGGAATGTTCAGTATGACGTCTCACACGATCTTGAGGATCATGAGCGCAGCGGTCTTCATCCTGCTACCGCTGGCGATCGTGTCCGCACAGGATGATCCCAACCCGAACTCGCCGACACCGATCTTGCTCACTGAGCCCGATTCGACACGAGCGCTAGCGCAACCGTTTGCAAAACTAACGCAGCGCGGGACGCTGTCGAAACCGTCGACGCAGATCTTCTGGCCGAATCAGAAGCTCGAGTTGTTCGTCACGAACCTCGACCTTATGCCGGGGGAGAGTTCGAACGCATTCCGCCTCTATCTCCAGGACAGCATCGGACGCGAATATCGAATTCCGGTTCTCGAGATCAGACCGGCCCCCGATCAGCCCGGAGTGTTCGGGGTAGTTACGCTGTTGACCGACGAGCTGAAATATTGGCCGGCCCCTGAACCGAACGGTGACGTACTGGTCCGACTCACTTGGCGTGGACTGGTAAGTAACGCCGTTCGTCTCGCCTACGGCGCAACCGGCGGCGCGATAAAAGATCCTGCCGATTCTTTTCCGACGCCGCTTTCTGTCGGGCTTGGGAAGAAGGGTGAAAAGGCTTCTGGCAGTGAGCCGACGAATGATCTGGTCGGCTACCGCTGGTCCGGCGACCGCATTAGGTTTCTTGAGCAGGCGACGTTTGGTCCGACACAGGCACTCGACGCCCGTATCCGACGCATCGGTTTGAAGACATGGTTGGCCGAGCAGTTCGAGGCGCCTTATCCGTCGGCGTATCCGTATCCGAACATTCCGCTAATGAGCGTGAACAATAACACCGCTCCGCCGCTTGGCTGCGGTGATCCGATCGATCAGGCGTGTAATCGAGAACACTACTCGATGTACCCCGTTCAAGCGTGGTTCTACAAAGAAGCGTTCTACGGTGACGCGCAGTTGCGACATCGCGTAGCGTGGGCGTTGAGTCAGATCTGGGTGATCTCAGGTGTCGATACTCAACAGTCGTCGCACATGGTCGAATATCACAAGGTGCTGAGCTCGAACGCGTTTGGAAACTACCGGACGCTGATGTACGACATGACGCTCAACCCCGGGATGGGGAACTATCTCGACATGATGCGATCGACGCGTGCGAATCCGAACGAGAACTATCCGCGCGAGATACTCCAGCTCTTCACGATCGGACTCTTCATGTTGAATCCCGACGGAACCGTGCAGGTTGATGGTCAGGGAAGTCCTATCCCCACCTACGATCAGACGACCGTCAATAATTTCACAAAGGTCTTTACCGGTTGGCGTGATTGTCGTCCCGGCGATTTCAACGCGTCGTGTCCCGATTTCCTTAACGGAACGCAGGACTACAAGGACCCGATGTCCTTGAACGCCAACAACGCAAACGGTGGTCACGATATTACGTCGAAGACATTGTTCAACTACCCGGGTGCTCCGAATCCGACGATCAACGCGTGCGCCGGCTGCACTACAACGGCACAGATTTACCCATACGCGTACACGTCGCTCAACCAAACGCTCGACAACGTCTACAATCACCCGAATGTCGGGCCGTTCGTCAGCAAACTGCTCATACAGCATTTGGTGACGAGCGATCCTTCACCGGCTTACGTCGGTCGAGTTGCCGCGGTCTTCAACGCGAATCGCACGAGTGCGACTCAGATGAAAGAAGTTGTTCGAGCGATTCTCCTCGATCCGGAAGCTCGCGGCGACATCAAGACGGATCCGCGATACGGCAAGCTTCGTGAGCCGACTCAGTTTCTAACCAACATCGCGCGGCATTTCGATGTGAGGTCGGCGGATCGACTCCAGTTGAGCGACGGCGTTGTGACAACGGAGACGGGACTAATGGGGCAGATCGCCTTCATGTCGCCGACGGTTTTCAACTTCTACTCGCCCGACTACGTTGTCCCTGGAACGACAGTGCTAGCACCGGAGTTTGGAATTTACACGACCGGTACGACCATAGCTCGGGCGAACTTCGGAAATCTGATGGTGTTCAATCGGATCAACATAAACTCCGGACGGAACGTCATCCTCGGAACGTCGATCAGTTTGGCTGAACTTCAGGCGTTGGCAGCGGCTGACACATCGTCGAATCAGCTGCTCGACAATCTGAATCAGCGGCTAATGCATAGCGCGATGTCGAGCGATATGCGCAGCAGAATCTTAACTGCGGTCAACACAGTGTCGTCGGCGAACACACTGCTGCGTGCACAGACGGCTCTTTATCTCGTGCTTACTTCATCGCAATACCAGGTACAGAGGTGACAACTATGAAACAGAACAGACGCGAATTCCTGATCAAGACTAGCTGCACTCTGTCGATGACCGCTCTTGCCACGCAGATGCGTCATTTTGGTTTGATGAGCGCTCTCGCACAGGAGTCGAAGACACCTGACCTGGTACCGAGCGACTATCGAGCCTTGGTTTGCATTTTTATGTCGGGCGGTAACGATTCGAACAATATGGTTATTCCAAACCATAGCAGCGCGTCGGTTAGTAACTACGACGCATATGCGGCTACCCGTTCGGCGCAAAGTCTCTCGATAAACCAGGCATCGTTGTTGCCGATCAACGTGCCTCGAATGGGTGGGCTGACCTACGGACTGCATCCGGCACTTGGTCCGCAGCCCCTGGGTGGCAACATCGTCAACTCGGGTATTCATGACCTTTGGGCGACCAACAAGCTCGCCATCGTGGCAAACGTCGGGACGCTTATCAAACCCACAACGCGTACTGAGTTTCTGACCGCCGGCTGGCCGAAGCCGTTTCAGTTGTTCTCGCATTCGGACCAGGTTTCGCAGTTCCAGGGAGGACGCAGCGACACCGCGTCCTACACTGGTTGGGGAGGACGCATATCGGATCTCCGAACTGCGCCGGATAATCCGACAGGGCTGCTGCCGATGGTCACCTCGATCTCGGGTGCGCAACTTTTTACCGCCGGTCAGACGACGCTGCCGATGGCGATCGCCGCCGCTCCGACCGGATTGAATCAGGTA
>DATEOJ010000333.1:0-3346 GCA_035274235.1 Pyrinomonadaceae bacterium | reverse complement strand
GGAATCCCCGATGAACTCAAGTAAGTCTGCCGCGACCTCTTCGAACTTCGGTGCCGTGCGCACCATCTCATCGCTGATGCCCGTGAGCATCGTGATGAAAAGGGGGATAGGCATCTCGGGATTAATAAGCGAGTGAAACTCGCCGACGATCTCGCCGTTGATAACCCGGTAGGCCCCAACCTCGGTCACCCGACACGGCGGAGTCTTCGCACCCGTAGTTTCAAAATCGAAAACGACAAACCCGGCCGCGGCGAGGTCGATCGCATCGTGATCCGGCTCGGCCAGCGAAACAACGTGGCCGGTGATCGATAGGCGCGGATCTTTCGCGACGACGTCCGAGATCAGCAGACACGCGAGCGAGTCATCGACGTTTCGGATGCTCATGACATCCTCGACAACATCGATCGCCGACGAGCTACCGCCGACAGATGCGAGAAAGTCGATCGTCGTGTTCACCAGGAATGACTCGGATATGAGGTTGGGGTGCGGCAACATCTAGACAAACATTCTAACGACAAAGCGCCTGCCGCGTAAACGTCGAGGAATCGCACACGCGAAACTTTTTTGGCATAATCTGATTTCCAATGACCGATCACCTCGAACAATTCCGAAATACCGGTGCTCTTCTCGAAGGACATTTTATCCTTTCGAGCGGACTCCATTCGCCAAAATATCTGCAGTGCGCGCTAGCCCTCCAGCAACCCGAGGATGCAAAGCGATTCGGTGAACTGATCGCTGAACGTTTTCGCGACACGGAGATCGACTGTGTTGCGTCGCCGGCGATCGGCGGTCTCGTCATCGGTTTTGCCGTCGCGAGCGCGCTGAACGTGCGGTTTCTCTGGACGGAGAGACAAGGCGGCATAATGACGTTGCGGCGGGGGTTTTCTCTGCGACCGGGCGAGAAGATTTTGGTCGTCGAGGACGTGATCACAACCGGCGGCTCGACGCGCGAGTGCATCGCCGCGCTTGAAGAAAATGGCGGGTCGGTGGTCGCGGCTGCTTCGATAATCGATCGCTCAAACGGAACGGCCGACGTTGGCGTGCCGCGCGTCGCGCTCCTCGAGATGGATGTCCCCACTTTCAAGCCGGAAGGATGTTCCCTATGCAAAAGCGGTAGTATGGCGGTTAAGCCTGGGAGCAGATTGTGATGCCCGGTCCTGTCGAGACCTTTTGGGCCCGGTTTTGTGCGGTCAACCCATCGGTTCTCCCGGACACCCTTTACCAGACATGGTCGTTTGGAAATACACGCGCAATGGCTTCCGAACTGGCGGACTTGGTTCTTTCGGGCCGGAAGACGGCAACCGCGAGCTTGCTCGCGATGAATGAATTGGATCCGGACGAGTCACCGCGAGCTGATGGGTTTAGTGTCGTGACTGATTTCGACGGCGAGCCGATGTGCGTCATACAGACGTGCGAGATCCGGCATCTCCCGTTCGACGAAGTTGACGAGCAATTCGCCGCGGACGAGGGTGAGGGCGATCTCTCATATGAGTACTGGCGACAAGTGCACTGGGATTATTTTTCGCGAGAAGCAGAAGATCACGGACTCGAATTCGACGCCAAGTCCATCATCTGCTGCGAACGGTTCCGGTTACG
Source organism: Pyrinomonadaceae bacterium (assembly GCA_035274235.1). GTDB lineage: Bacteria > Acidobacteriota > Blastocatellia > Pyrinomonadales > Pyrinomonadaceae > OLB17. Next base: position 1,750 of record DATEOJ010000333.1, on the reverse strand, counting down.
ATTCCCCTGATGAATTATAAACTCCTCATCCAATACGACGGCACCGATTTTCACGGCTGGCAGGTACAGGAAAACGATCGCACGATACAGGGCGAACTCGAGCGCGTTGTTGGCATGCTCGATGACGCGAAGGTGGGCGTGATCGGTTCTGGACGAACGGACGCCGGTGTTCATGCCGAGGGACAGGTCGCGAACGTTTTCATAAACCGCGAATTCACTCCCTACAAACTGACGGCGGCAATAAACGGAAATCTCTGGCGCGACATTCGAATCTTAAAAGCGGAGAAGGCGCCCGACGAATTCCACGCCAGATTCTCCGCGAAAAGAAAAACGTACGTCTACCGCATAATCAACGCTCCGGTCATGTCGCCCTTCTGGCGAAGGTTCGCACATCATGAGCACAGACCGCTCGACATCGCACGCATGAATCAATGCGCCCGCCTGATGCTCGGCGAACATGACTGGACGGCGTTCGCGTCGGCGCAATCTGACGGAGAGTCGCGGGTCCGGACTGTCTTCGACTGTGCGATCACATCGCAATGGGATGCTCGGGCATCGGCCAATCTTCTCGAGCTTCGGATCACGGCGAACGGCTTTCTCCGGTACATGGTTCGATCGATCGTTGGGACGCTGATCGAGGTCGGGCGAGGCGAAAAAGATTCTGATACAATTCAGACGGCCATCGTCACGGGTGACCGCAGTCTTGCCGGAAAAACGGCTCCCGCCAACGGCTTAACGCTCATGAAGGTCGAGTACGACTAATGTTCATTTATCACATCGCGCTTCCCCAAGTTTGGGAGCGCTTCAAAGACCGGCCTTCATATCAGCCCGACAGTCTTACTACTGAGGGCTTCATTCATTGCAGTTATCCAAACCAGCTGCCGGACGTACTGAAACGCTATTACTACGGTCGCGTCGAGCGGGTATTGATTCTCAAGATCGACACTGACAAACTTTTATCAAAGCTCGTGAAAGAACCGTCAACGAATGACGAGATCTACCCGCATATCTACGGCCGCCTCAATCACAGTGCTGTTGTCGACGTAGAAGAACGGTTTCTGAGGCGGGAGGATGACTTAAACACTCCGCTCTGATGCACCAACACTTCGCTGATATCCTCAAACCGAATTCGACGGACGCGAAACTGCTTGCAGAGATCGCTCACGAACGTCTCCCGCAGCACGTCGCGGTCATCATGGACGGCAATGGCCGTTGGGCGAAGAAACGCGGTAAGCCGCGTATCTTTGGCCATCGCGCGGGATCGGAATCTGTGAAGGCGATCATCGATACGTTTGCTCGATTGGGTATCAAGGCGGTCACGCTCTACGCATTCTCGACCGAGAATTGGAAACGACCGAAGACTGAAGTAACGGGGCTGATGTCGATGCTGAAAAAAGTTCTCCGACGCGAGCTGGCTGAAGTTTCGGCAAGCAATATTCGCTTTCAGGCGATCGGAAATCTTGCTGGCCTTGCACAGGACGTCCAGGATGAACTTGCTTTCGCGACCGAAGCGACGAAGAACAATACCGGACTCGTGATGTGCGTCGCACTGAATTACGGGGGACGTGCTGAGATCGTTGACGCAGCTAGGAAAGCGGTCGTTGACGCGGTCGGCGAGGGACGGTCGCCGGAGGACATCGACGAGGCGGACATCGAAAGAAATCTCTATACGCACGGTCTGCCCGAAGTCGATCTGCTGATTCGGACGAGCGGCGAGTTGCGAATCTCGAATTTTCTGTTGTGGCAGCTC
>DATEOJ010000332.1:0-6111 GCA_035274235.1 Pyrinomonadaceae bacterium | reverse complement strand
TTGAGCCTGCGAAAAAGAGTGTAAAGGTCGGGCCAATCGAGCGTGATATGTGGAGCTCGGGTTTACGGAACCTGGCGATCGCACGGCTCGACGCCGAGCGAATAGGATTTTTTTCCGCTGATATCGGCGATGGGATGCGCGTGTTTGATTCGAATGGAAACGAGATCTGGGCATCGGGGAGAGACGTCTTTGACCTGGGTAAGACTCCCGCGGAGTCAGACAAGGAATACGAGGAGCTTGTTTACGTAATGCAGGGCGCGGTCGGGGACCTAGATGGTGATGGCGTGTCCGAGTACATCGTCGCGAAAAAGAATGACGGCATCCGGGCGTTCGATCAGTCAGGGAAAGAGCTATGGTTTTACGCTGATGACTTTCCGAGTAAGCCGCTGGACGTCTTCGATCTGGATGGCGACGGTCGAAACGAGGTTATCATCGTCGGCAAAGCGGTGCTGGACGGAAAAGGGAAACTCATCCGCGAAAGCGCAAAATCACATCTCGATAAAGCTTACGTGTTTTCAGAGCGCAGGGACCGCGTTTATGACATCGCCTTTGCAGATACCGATGATGGCCGTTTGATCTATGAGTTAGAGAACGGAGAAGAACTCTTTTCTGCGGAAGCGCCTTTGAGTTATATAAAGTTGTCGCCCGCCGAAACCGTGACTACTTTTTCCACTCCGATACCTGACGGCAACCCGGAAGACAACATGGCCTCTGCTCCAGGTGCGTATTCTTCCAGTCACGACAGCGAAAATGTGGCGTTCCCGCGCGCGAAGTTGGTTACTTTGCGAAAGGGCGAACCGAAGTACTTGGCGGTCATCGCGTCGTTCATCGGCATTCCGCGCTCGAATTTTTATGTCTACGATTCGAAAGGAAATCTCGTCTATCACGAGCTGCTTCCCGAAGACGCGGAAACCATAGCAGTGCTTCCGGCAGAGGGCGGACCGGAAGCCATTCTGATCGGCGGCAAGGACACGATCTGGAAGTACTCCGTAAACTGAAGGCAGAAAGTGCTCATGTTGACAGAATAGAAACGGAGGTGTTAGAAGTCAGATTGTCAGGTGCACAATGCATCTGACTATTTTTTTCGGGAGAAGAATCCCGACAGCAGTTCTATGTCGAAGAATCTCGTAATCGTCGAATCGCCCGCTAAAGCTAAGACGATAAACAAATATCTTGGATCGGATTACACCGTCCTCGCGTCGATCGGCCACATCAAGGACCTACCCGCAAAGGACCTTGGTGTTGATGTCGAGAACAACTTCGAGCCCACATACGAGGTCATTCCCGACACAAAGAAACGAAACAATAAGAAGATCGTCTCGGAACTAAAGAAAGCCGCGAAGGCTAGCGAAGCGATCTATCTCGCAGCCGACCCCGACCGCGAAGGTGAGGCGATCTGCCAGCATCTTGCCGAAGAGATCGTCCCGAAGAAACCTGTGAAACAGGTTTACCGAGTGATGTTCAACGAGATCACCAAGACGGCGATCCAGGACGCGTTCAAGGAACCGAAACAGGTAAATAAAAATCTCGTCGACGCCCAGCAGGCCCGACGCGTGCTCGATCGTCTTGTCGGATACAAGGTTTCGCCGATTTTATGGAAGACGATCGGTGGAAAGCTTTCCGCCGGACGTGTGCAGACGGTTGCGGTCCGGCTCGTCGTCGAACGCGAACGCGAGATCGAAGCGTTCGTCAAGACCGAGTACTGGACGATCATCGCGAATCTTGCCGCGGCGCTACCGCCGAAATTCGATTCTCGTTTACATAAGATAGAAGATAAGACCGTCAAGACCGGAAAGTTCGACGAGGACCTGAAGGCGACCGAGACGCACATAAAGACGGACGAAGAAGCAAAGTCGATCGTCGAGGAAGCCGGTCAACAGCGGTTTGTTGTCGACTCGGTCACGACCAAGGAAAGAAAGCGAAACGCCACTCCGCCGTTCATCACTTCAAAACTCCAGCAGGACGCATCGCGCAAATTCGGCTTCCCTGTAAAGAAGACGATGATGGTCGCACAGAAGCTCTACGAGGGTATCGAGCTTGGCTCCGAAGGCGCGGTCGGTCTGATCACATACATGCGTACTGACTCCGTGCGAGTATCGGACGCGGCGTTGACCGAAGTACGCGGCTTTATCGGCGGAACATACGGCGAATCGTACCTGCCGGCGAAACCAAATTTCTACAAAGGGAAGAAAGACGCGCAGGACGCTCACGAAGCGATACGTCCAACCGACGTCACTCGTACTCCCGAAAGTCTCGCGAGCAAACTCGGACCGGATGAGCTCAAGCTCTATCGATTGATCTGGCAGCGGTTCGTAGCATCGCAAATGATGCCGGCCGTTTTCGACCAGACGACAATCGATATCAAAGCCGGCCGCTTTACGTTCCGCTCGACTGGTTCGGTTCAGAAGTTCGACGGATTTCTAAAGGTTTACCAGGAAGGCCGCGATGAGAAACCAGCGGACGGAGAGGACGATGACGAAGAACGGAATCTGCCGCTCGTCGAACAGGGCGAGACGCTGAAACTAAATTCGATCACGCCCGAGCAGCACTTTACCGAACCACCGCCGCGATATTCCGAAGCGACCCTCGTAAAAGCGCTCGAAGAAAAAGGAATCGGCCGTCCCTCCACCTACGCTTCGATCATGACCACGATCCAGGATCGCGAGTACGTAGAAAAGATCGAGAGCCGTTTTCATCCGACGCCGCTTGGCATGACCGTTAACGATCTGCTTGTCGAAACATTCGATGACATCTTCAATGAGCGTTACACCGCGAAGATGGAAGAAGAACTCGACGAGATCGAAGAAGGAAAGCTGCGCTGGCAGGATGCGTTGCGCGAGTTTTACGGAAAGTTCTCGAAGGATCTCGAACACGCTGCCGAAACCATCAAGGGTAAGAAAAAGATGTCGATCCCCACGGACGAGATCTGTGACAAAGACGGAGCCCGGATGGTGATAAAGTTCGGACGGTTCGGTCAGTTCCTCGCCTGTGAGAACTATCCCGAGTGTCAGAGCACGAGGGAGGTGGGCAGTAAGAAGGGAGAATCTGAATCGGCAGACGGCGAGCAGGCGGAAGAAATCCCGCCATGCGAACTGTGCGGTCGGGAGATGGCGCTAAAGAAAGGACGGTTTGGTTCGTTCTATGGCTGTACCGGTTATCCGGAGTGCAAGAATATTCGAAAGATCGCGAAGGGTGACCAAAAGCCCGTCGCACCGCCGGTCCCGCTCGACGAGATCTGCCCGAAAGACGGGGCTCATCTTGTCCGCCGCCAAGGACGTTTTGGAGAGTTTGTTTCTTGTTCGAACTATCCAAAGTGCGATTACGTTAAGAGAGAGACGCTCGGGATCAAGTGCCCGAAATGTGGTGAGGGCGAGATAGTCGTAAAGAAATCACGTCGAGGAAAGGCGTTTTACGGCTGCTCGAACTATCCGAAATGTGACGAGGTGTACTGGGATAAGCCGGTGATGGAGGCATGTCCGCAATGCGGAGCCCCACATCTGCTGGAGAAGACGACCAAACGCGACGGGACCGTTCGTTATTGCAAAAACGAAGATTGTGATTATAAAATGGCCGTTGCAAGCACTGAAGTTACGTCGGACAGCTCGGCCGAGACCAAGTCCCCGACCGTATAGCGCTCTCCACCGATGAACGAGAACATTCAGTTCCTACAAGCTTTTTTAAAGAATCCGGCCAAAGTCGGCTCTATAACGCCGAGTTCGCCGGAACTCGCGCGCCGTATGGTCGCGGGAATCCGTCCCGATGAGAACAACGTCGTGCTGGAGCTTGGAGTAGGCACCGGAGCGATAACGAAATTCCTTCAGGAGAAAGTCCCAAACGAAGATTCCTACCTGGGTATCGAGCTCGACCGTGATCTAGTCCGCTCTCTGAAGCGCAATTATCCGGATATGAGAATCACACGCGGGAACGCTCTGCAGGCGGCAGACATCCATGCGAAATCCGGTTTGGGAAAAGTTACCACGATCATCTGTTGCTTGCCGTTCGTCTCGATGCCTAACGAGGTTGGTGAAAACATCCTCCTCGAGATCGATAAGTTTATGCAGCTCGGCTGCACGTTCCGGACATTCCAGTACGCACACGGTTATTATTTTCCATCCGCCATCAAACTTCGTGAATTCATGCGCGACCGCTACGGTAAATCGAAGCGAAGTCCGTTGATCGTGAAGAACGTACCGCCTGCCTATACGCTGACCTGGTCAACGATCTAACCCGACCCCCTTCAGTTTTTTTTCCAACTTGAAAAACGGTCCGCAAAAAAGCGCGCTCGTGAACCGTCTCGCCCCTACAACGGAATCAACGTTGAATTTATTTGACGCAAGACGTCGCTGAAGGAGGCAATAATGAATACATACAAATTACTTACGAGTGCAGTTATTTTCACAGTCGCGGCCCTTTCGATACCCGCAGTTGCCGAGGCCGGCTGCACGATCTATGAGCACAGAGATTACGGCGGTGCGAGTTTCACCTTGTACGACAATGACCGGATCATCATGGTCCAGGGAGAGAGCATTGGCCAAACTACGAACGGGCACGGCGGGGGCGGCTTTACGCACTATTACAAGCCGTGGTGGAATGATCGCGTTTCGTCGTTCAGGGTTACGTCAGGCTGTACGATCTCCCTTTGGGAGCACATCAATGAAGGAGGCGCACGCTGGCGGACCTACAAAACCTACAAGTACGTAGGCGACGCATGGAACGACGAGGTGTCCGAAGCTCTCTGTACCTGCCGAGGCTGACCACACGTACTTTTGAAACCATTTTTCTCCCGGAGAGTATTAGAACGTTTGCTACTGCGCTATTCTCATACTCTACCGGGAGAAAAATCTTATGCTTCGAAATAAATTCCTAGGGGCGTTTCTGTCTGTCGCGGTCCTGATGCCGACATTCACGCTCGCTCAAAACACTCAAAACCAGTCGAGTCCAGTCTCTTCAACCAGTTCGCTGCCCGCTAAGTCCGGAGTCTATGCGGCACCAAAAGCTGTTATCGACAAGATCCGCGACGAAGGGATGAATCATTCCCAGGTCATGCAGACGCTTTCGTATCTCACCGATGTGATCGGCGGTCGTCTGACAAACTCACCGAGCATGAAACGCGCGAACGAATGGACCCGCGACACGATGGCGAAGTGGGGAATGCAGAATGCCAAACTTGAAGCGTGGGGCCCGTTCGGACGCGGCTGGTCGTTGAAGAGTTTTTCGGCGCAGGTGAACGAGCCGACCGCGTTCCCGGTTATCGCTTATCCGAAAGCCTGGTCGCCCTCAACCAAGGGTGTCGTGACGAGCGATGTCGTTTATCTCGACATCAAGTCCGACGAAGACTTTGCAAAGTACAAGGGACTTCTTCGCGGCAAGATCGTGTTGTTGTCGCCGACTCGCGAGCTCAAGGCTGACTTTGACGGCATGGGTTCGCGACGTGACGAAGCAGATCTGGCGAAGTTAGCAGCTGCTCCCGATCCATCGGCGGCATCGGCTCCGCAAGCGAATCAGCCGCAGGCACCTACTCCGGAACAACAGGATCGTATACGTCAGTTTGCGCTTGCGCAGAAGATGGCCGCTTTTGCTTTTGACGAAGGAGCTGCGGTCGCTGTCGACAACAGTCGTATCGGAAGCGGCGGAACGCTCTTCGTTTCATCCGCTTCGATCGCACCACTACCGACGCCCGCCGGTCAGCCCGCTCCCCAAGGTTTTGGAGGCGGCGCTGCTGCACGTGCGCGCAATGCGGCGTGGAACAAAGACAACGAGAGTCGGATGGTTCCGCAGATGACGATGGCGACTGAAGACTACAATCGCATCGTCCGTATGATCCAGCTCGGTGCGAAGCCGAAGATGACAGTCGATATTCAGACTCAGTACCACGACGACGACCTGATGGGTTACAACACCGTCGCCGAGATTCCCGGAACCGATCCGAAATTGAAAGAAGAACTCGTTATGGTCGGCGGACATCTCGACTCATGGCATTCCGGAACCGGCGCGACCGATAACGCCGCCGGCTGTGCCGTCGCGATGGAAGCTGCACGCATCCTGATCGCGTCAGGTTTGAAACCGCGCCGCACGATCCGCGTTGCGCTGTGGAGCGGTGAAGAACAGGGG
>DATEOJ010000331.1:0-4308 GCA_035274235.1 Pyrinomonadaceae bacterium | reverse complement strand
GCCGCACGAATACGAACACTGGGTATCGGACAAAACGAGCGAGCTGGATACGCTACGAGCTTTCGTTGCGAGGCGTTTGTCGCGGCAAACTGCCGATCTTGTACTCGTAGACGGCGGTGCTTCCCAACTCAAAGCCGCGATGGACGCTGCGCACGACACGTTTGTGATCGCCGCCGTAAAGCCGCGTGCGAAACATTCGTCGATCTCGCACTTTCTCACCTCGGCCGGGAGCAAGATCAGCTTCGATCAGGATTCAACACCGCATCGACTCTTCCATCGTCTGCGCGACGACGCCCACGACCTTGCGAACGCGACCCATCGTCTTGGCCGCGACATGCTCCACTTCTACGAACTCGCCGCGATCCTTCCATCGCTGGACGAACGCGAGCGGCAAGACTTGTTGCGTGAGGTCGGTTCGATCCGACGGATAACTGAGCTCGATACGGTTGAATTGCAGAAGCGTTTCGGAGGAAAAAAAGGCGAACGCGTCGTACGCGACCTGATGCGATATCACGAGGGGGAGTCGGCGAACCCAGAACCGCTGATCGTACCGATCAGATTTGTCGAGACGGATGGTGCTGCCGAAGATCTGATACCTATCGAGACTCGATAGGACGCTCGATATCGCCACGATTGTTTTGCAGCACGCGTAGGACAGGCATTCCTGCCTGTCCTCCTCAACGACTCGAAAACTTATTTCACTCCGGATTTCTGCACCACACGTAGGACAGGCATTCCTGCCTGTCCTCCTCGACAACTCGAAAACTTATTTCACTCGGGATTTCTTCACCACGCGTAGGACAGGCGGGAATGCCTGTCCTACGCGTGTGGCCGATGTGAATGGCGATTGGTCAACGAGGACAGGCAGGAATGCCTGTCCTACGCGTGTAGCCGATCTGAATGGCGATTGGTCAACGAGGACAGGCAGGAATGCCTGTCCTACCCGTGTTGCTAATCCGTGTTCAAAAAAATCTCACTCCAAAACATGTAACGAAAGTCCCCGAACGCGCCACCTGCATTTGGATGACGGCGTTCAGGACAGGTGTTTGGTTGACGAAAATATCACTCGCGTCTAGAGTTATGTCAGCCTCCGTTCACCTGATATCAAAATTTGACCGAAGTATGATGGCTGCCTCATTGCCACGTAAGAGATTTTTGCGGTTCTTGATGTTGGTGCTGGTCGTAGCGTCGGTCGGTTGGATCTGCACGACGCCGGCAAAAACGGAGACGCGTCATCCGGCGAAACCCGCCGCCCGCCCCCCGATGTACGCGTTGCAAGTTGGGATCAGAAAGTACAAATACGCTCCTGTATGGGCCGAGCTAAAAGGCGCCGTCAACGATGTTGTCGGGGTTCGCGAGGTCCTTGAGAGCGAGCGTTATGGCGTTCCGGCTGCGAACATCGTCACCCTAACCGATGACCAGGCGACGAAAGAAAACATACTAAAGACATTTCAGTCACATTTGATCACGAAAGCTCGCGAGCATTTTGAAAAGACGAAGAACCGCGACACGGTCGTGATGTTTCAGTTCAGCGGACACGGTTCTCAAGTACCCGATCTCGATGGCGACGAAAAGGATGACGGCAGGGACGAGACTCTCGTCACGGTCGATAGCCAGGACGTTGCGGGAAAGAACTACGACATTACCGATGACGAGATCTTTGCACTGACGAGCGAACTGCGTCGATGGACCGACAACATCGTCTACATCTTCGACAGTTGTCATTCGGGTTCGGGCACACGTAACGCAGAGGACGTCCGACGCTTGCCGGAGCGCAAGACGGTGCCGGTCGCGTATGCGAGTTTGCCCGCGTCGGCAACACGGGCCGGGCTCAAGGCGGAGGACGGCGAGTCTGGTGTGATGCCGCCGGGCGACGACTACATCGTCATCACAGCTGCACGCCCGAACGAACTCGCGTCGCAAAAGAATTGTTTTGAAGAGTGCGGTAATTCGAAGACGCCGGTCGTCTACGGCAACCTGTCCTATTACCTGATCGACGAACTAAAGAACGCGCGAAGCGATACGAGCTATCGCGAGTTGATGGAAAACGTGACGCGTCGCGTGACGGCGGAGAAACCGACGCAGACACCGCAGATCGAAGGTGACAAGCGTCGCTTCGTCTTTGGCGGGCTCGGTAGTTCGGAAGACAACTTTGTTCGAATCACGGCGGCGGAGACGAAGGCCGCGAATGGCGATCGACTAGTTTCGATCGCGGCCGGTGCGATGCAGGGAGTTGCGGTCGGGACGATCGTTTCGTTTTACGACAAGGTGGTGACACGGTTCGACGAAGCCGAGAAGATCTCGTCGGGAACTGTGACTGCGGTTACGCCAAATGTTTCGACCGTCAAGCTTATCGGTCCGACGCGAGAGATCGTGGTCACAGACAAGTCGGTCGTGCTCGGGGCTGAGTTGGGCACATTAAGACTGAAGGTTGATCTCGATGTTGATGCGGCGAAGATGTCGACGGGCGATAAGAGTTTTGTCGCAAAGGTTCGCGAGCTGCTCGTTCCGCCGCCTGAAGTAAAAAGGCGAGAGATCGACGTTGTCAAAACGACGCAGGGACAACCGGGGCGTTGGGATGTTGCCTTGCTAAAGGACAAGTTTTCGTCGGTCGCGAGTAAGGTCGGACGAGCGAAGGGAGAAGCATTCACATGCATCGCTCCGACCCGTGACAATCCCGATGCACGCGGCCCGAGCGAATCGTCTGACCGCGATGTGTATTACCTCGCGGGTCGCGACTTCGTTCCGGTTTTTGGCTTTTGTATGGAGGCGACCAACGCAGACGATAACGTTTCCGCCGACCGGCTCCGAAAAGCGATCGCGCATATGGCGGCGATCAAGATCGTCAAATCGATCTCGAATCGTCGATCGGCTCTCGCGAGTCAGGTGATCGTCAAACCTGTTCGCCTTCGAGGTGCGATCACGTGTTCACGGTCGGCGCTGGTTGTCAGCGAACCGGTCGCCGCAGTCGCGAGCCCCGACGGGAGTTATGCTTTTGCACCGCTTGAAGCGTTGTGGTTTGAAGTCGAGAATCGTTCAGCCAAACCCTTGTATGCAGCGGCCCTCAACATAGAACCAAGCGGAGCCGTGATCCTTTTGTCGCCGCGTGGTCAAAGGATCGAAGAAGCCGAAGGCCTCATTATTCCGCCGCGTTCGAAAAGGATTCTGCCGGGCGGCGATTGTCGGACCGAGAATGGCGAGATCGTTGACGCAGGGGCTAGACGGGCGTCGAGAACGCCGGGGACCGAGAGATTTAAGTTCATCTTTTCGACGGGAAAGATCACGCACGATGATTTTGCATATCTGGAACGGCCGCCGCTGGCGAATAGCCGCGACGGCGAGGCGATGCTGGGCCCGGCCGATTGGACGACCGTTGAAACCATTTTGAAGATTAACGACACAGGGAATTAAGTCCGCCACTATTTTGGCGAGCGCGAAAGGAATTTTAGATATCTCTAAGGAGCAACACATGAAGACATACAAACTCATTGGCAAGACATTCGTGATCGCGTTGATCGCCTTCGCTGCCGTTACCGCCGCGTCAGCAAAGGACAAGAAGTTCGGTCTGTTCGTCGGCATCAATGCGTACCAGGGCGGTATCAGTCCGCTAAAAGGATGCGTTAACGACGCGACAAAGATGCGTGATGCGATGGTCGGAAGGTTCGGGTTCAAAACACCGGACACAACGCTTCTTCTCGACGCCGCTGCAACTCGCGAAGCAATCCTTACGAATCTCAACAACATTGCTGCACAAGCCACCGTCGGCGATCTGGTCGTATTTCATTATTCGGGTCACGGAACGCTCTTCCCCGACAAGTATTCGGAAGAACAGGACGAGACAAAGTTGATCTACATGGAAGCGCCGAACAGGGAAGGCGTGATGCAGGTGATCTATGAGCGCGGAACATACGACTCAGCGCTCGTACCGGTTGATGCAAGATCGACGACCAGCGGAAAGCCGTGGCGGAACCTCATCCTTGACGACGAACTCTACGCGATACTTGGTGGGATCACCCGAAAAGGCGCACAGGTCGTGTTGATCTCGGACAGCTGCCATTCGGGATCGATCGACAGAGCCGGTTTGAAATCGGACGCTAAGTACAAAGATCCGCAGGCCAGGACGCAGGGTCTCGCCACGGTATTCGGCGCTCGCAGGTTCGCGGACCTGAAGTTTGACGAGCCGGCACAGACACGTGCGGCCAGCCTTCCGCCGGTCAAAGGACTTTACATTGCGATGACTGGTTCGCGTGACGACGAGTTTTCGCTCGATGTGACTATCGGCGGAGTGCCAAGCGGCCTTTTCACCGC
>DATEOJ010000330.1:0-13205 GCA_035274235.1 Pyrinomonadaceae bacterium | reverse complement strand
TTCACGACCGCGATGCAATTTGTTCCCGGAGGGCATGTCTGGTGAAAGTAAACGTTCGGCGGCTCGGTCGTGGACTCTTTACGCGTCAAGAACGTCGTGCCCGCATCATCAACCATCCCGAGGAAAGCCTCGTAGTCCTCGGTTCCCGAACGAAAGATCTCTTCCGTCTTCAAGGTCTTCAAATTCATGCGACGGAAGAACGGACGATCACCATCCGGTGAAGCACCCGTGCCCGAAAGGAAAATGTAGTCGCCGTTCTGACGCATGACGCTCGTTCCATTCGCGAGCTGCTTCATGACCGGCTGGCCAATATCGTTGTAGCGATCATCGGTGTCCAGATCGGAGACCAAAGTCACCTTAGCCGGATTGCGATAGTCGGTCATAAAGATCCGGCGGTGCTGAGAATCGCGGTCGTAGTCGAAGAACCACATCAGACCGTCCTTCTCGCCAAACACGCGACCTTGATAACGATGCTCCGTTTTTGCAAACTCCGCCGGTGCGGCCGAGAAGGGCGCGGCGATCGTCATCAACTTATCGCGCGGCGATACTTTCTTTCGGGGATCGCCACCGTCGAGGGCCTCGGCCCACATCAGCGTCGCGGGTTCAGCGGGAATCCATGAGTAACCTCTCGGGGCGGTCGTCACACCTTGGATCGGAAGCGAGTCCTGAAGCGGAATGTTCGCGACCGTATGTACTACTTTGCCGCTCGTGTCCCATACCTCGACCTTCTTAGGAAAGCGAGACGACGGAAACAGGTATGAGAACGGCCGTTCGATGCGTGCGGTAAGAATGTATTTGCCGTCGGGCGAGAAATCCACGCTGTCGAAGATTCCCGGTCCACCGATCTCGCGGACCTTACCGTCAAGATCGATCAGAGCGATCTGCGACGTCGCGTAGTATTCGAAAAGCTTCTCGTCATTCGGACTCTTCAACATATCCTGGAACGTCTGCACCGCACCGCCGCGACCAGTCGTTTCCTGAATGTTGGGCTCCATCGGCGTCAGGTTTTGATAACCGGGAGCCGGACCGCGTTTTGCTGAAACCAGCGTCGCTGAGATAGTTCGCGAGTCTTCCCACGAAAAACCACCGAACGCGGTGTTGATCATCACGTTCTTTACTTTCGTCGCCTTCGCGGTAGTTGTGTCGATGATCCACAACTCGATTCCCGACGCCGTGATATTCCCGGCGGCGATATGCTTCCCGTCCGGCGACCATTGCGGCTGCATGATCTGTGCACCGCTGGGGAAAACGACGGCTGTCTCCTTACCGTCCGCGATGCTTTTTAACTTAATGCTCACCGAGTAAGGCTGGCGATGTTGTCCGTTCGTGTTCGGGTTGATACGCGAACCGGCGAGGCGAAGCATCGGCTGTGCGAGTTCGGCGATCGGCGGATAGCGAAGCGGTTCGAGCAACGCCAGGCGGTCGCGAGTTGGTGAGATTGAAACAGCCGGAATGGCAGGAGCGTTCAGGACGTCCATTATCTCCTTCGGCGGTGACTTATAATTCTGCCCGGCCGCGATGACCGGTAGAATCAAAAGCACGAATGATACGATCAGTTTGCTTTTCATAACTTCTCCCTAGCTCCTCTTAGTCTTCTACTTTCTCGGCATTCGATCGATGATCGTTCCCGCGATCGTCGGGACCGGCTCGCGATCCGTCGCATGATTCTCGGTAAACACGACAAGAACAAACTTCAGACCGTCGGGCGTCTCGACGTAGGCCGCATCGTGTCGCGACTTACTTGTCCAGCCCGCCTTCGACCACAGTTTGGTCCCGGTAAGTTTCTTGTCGATCAGTGCCTTTCCCGTGAACCCTGTTGCTTGATTGTCTGGATCTTTAGACTCTTTGAACGGCTCGCGTGCCATCAGCTCCATCATCTGACGACTTCTCTCCGGCGTGACCGCACGACCGAGTACTATCTCGGTCAGCAGACGCGCCGTGGCATCGGTCGTGAGCATGTTGCGATTCTGGCCTTTGTATTTTCTCGACTGCTGTTCGATCCCGTAAGCGTCTTCACAGAACGTCTTCTGATTTACGTTGATGCCTGTGTAGCCCATTGCCGAGAAATAACGATTGACGCGGTTCCTTTTGTACTGCCACTTCTCAAAAATGGATTGCGGCAACTCAGCTCCGCTTGAAGTGTCGGTGAGAACGTCGAGTATGTACTGCGTCGCTTCGTTGGACGAATCAACGATCATGTCGTGAAGCCCGCGGGTCAACTCCGGCGTGATCGACGCCTTCTTATCCTCAAGCTGCTGATGAAGCGCCGCCATATAGAACATCTTTACGACGCTCGCCGGATAGATCGCTTTACCACCTGAATAGCTCGCCCAGCCCATGTTATTGGGATCACGCAGGTCGATGAGTGTCGCGGCTACCTCTTCAGGCTTGAACTTGTCGGCTCCGTAGCTCTTGATCATTTCGTCGATCGCTGAGTTCAGAAGCGACTGGAGCTCGGGCGAGGCCTGAAATTTCGGCGCTTCGTAACCGCGTCGAGGGACGATCTCGACCTTCTTATCACTGCCGACCTGCCCCGATATTGCTAGACCGAGGACGACTACGCACAAAAGAACGCTGACAGCATTACGCATTGAATTGTTCAAAGGGTATCTTTACGGAACGAGATTTTTTAGAGTATAAACCAAAAGGCGTTTTCCCAAAAAAGACTCTCTCCGAATCCGCATGACAGACGAAAAACTAGTTCGCGGCATTGGCCGCTGGGATCTTACTGCAATTGTTATCAACACCATTATCGGTGCGGGTATATTTGGACTTCCCTCGAAGGTTCAGGCCCAGATCGGCAGCTATAGCCTCTTTGCATTCATCGCTTGCGCAATAACCATAGCGTTCATCGTGCTGTGTCATGCCGAGGTTGCGACGCGGTTCTCATCGACCGGCGGCGCATACCTCTATGCAAAAGAGGCCTTCGGTCGTACGTTCGCATTTGAGGTCGGGTGGGTTTATTGGATAGTTCGCATGACGACCTTTGCGGCGAACTGCAATTTGTTCGTTACGTATCTGGGCTTCTTTTACCCGGCGGCTTCTGACCCCTACGTTAGAGTGGCGATCATCGCGGTCGTAACGATCGGCCTTTCGGCCGTCAACATACTTGGAGTAAAGCAGTCGTCCGCGATGACCAACGTCTTCACGTTTGGGAAACTCATTCCGTTGTTCCTTTTCATCGCGGTCGGCTTGTTCTTCGTCAGCCCGAGCAATTTTAACTTCGAGTCGGTGCCGGCATATGCGTCCTTCTCAACAGCGGTCCTGTTACTGATATATGCGTTCGTCGGATTCGAGGTCGCGCTTATTCCGGCCGGTGAGGTTGAGGAGCCGCAGAGAAATTATCCGTTCGCTCTGTTCATTGCGTTGGCCGTCGTCGCCTTCGTCTATATTCTCGTCCAGGTCGTCTGCGTCGGAACGTTGCCGGGGCTCGCAACATCGGAACGTCCATTGGCCGACGCGGCGAATGCTTTCATGGGACCGATCGGGGCGGCGGTGATCGTTGTCGGCGCCTTGATCTCGATTCTCGGTAACCTAAACGTCGGTCTGCTCGGAGCCTCTCGGATCACATACGCAATGGGCGAGGGTGGCGATATGCCTCGAGCGGTCGCGGCCACGCATGAACGGTTCCGGACGCCGTGGGTCTCGATCATCATGAACGGCCTGATCATTTTCGTGCTAACGGTCCAGGCGTCGTTCCTGACTGCCGTCGCCATCGCGACGATCACGCGTCTGCTCGTATACGCGACCACGTGCGCATCACTCCTCGTCTTCCGACGACGCACGGACATGCCACCCGCTCGTTTTCTTGCACCGTTCGGTGCGGCGGCCGCGATACTCTCTCTCGTGCTAATCGCGTGGCTCCTGACGAACGTCGACTTCGCAAAAGAAGGCATACCGATTATTATCGCCGCGGCGGCCGGTTTGGTTTTGTACGGCCTGTTCCGGCTGGTGAGCAAACGCAATACGGCATCGCCGTCTGAATCCTTATGAAACGAACCCTAACTGTCGTTGCCATACTGCTCCTTTCAGTCGTCGCATTTCGCGCGCAGCCAACGGTCGTCCCGATCGTCGAGTTGAAGCATGGCGGACTCCTCGGTGGCGTGCTCAAAGGAAAGTGGGTGTCGGCGACCAAGGTCGGCCCGACGCTTGGAAAGGAGACCGAGTTCGTACTCGTCGGTTGGCGAGGCGTCGAAGAAGGCGGTGTGACGCTCGGAACAAAAGGCGAGCAGGAAGATGTTTGCCAGGACTTCACGCGGTTCGAGTTTGAGTTGAAGCAGGACACCGGCGTCGCGATCGGGTCGATCGCTAAGTGGAACTTCACCCCGCGTATTCCGACAACGATCGATCTCAATAGCTCGACCTACAAGACCGTGGTCACGAACTTCCTTCGCAAGAAAGGCATTGCTCGTCCGGTTGTTAAGATCCGTGAAGCGTTCCGAGTGGATCTTGAAGGTGACGGCGTTGAAGAGGTCGTCCTGTCTGCGACCAACTACAAGAAGGGGCTTTCGTCAGACGCGGCCCTGGGCGACTACTCGTTTGTGATCGTTCGAAAGGCGGTCGGAAAAGTTGTTACCGATCACATGCTCGAAGGCGAGTTCGTCTTGAAGAAAGTCGATTTCGGCGCACCGAACGAATATCATGTCTCCTCGATCGCGGATCTAAATGGTGACGGCAAGATGGAGATCGTGCTCAACGGGCAGTACTACGAAGGCGATTCCGCTGTTGCTTATGAGATGAAGAACGGGTTACCGGTGAAGATCAAGGAGTTTGAGATCGGTTGTGGGGTTTAAGTGCGGAATGCGGAATGCGGAACGCGGAATGCGGAACGCGGAATGCGGAATGCGGAACGCGGAATGCGGAATTCGTTAGCCAGTCTGAAGATTCGGAGGGGAACGATTTACCTCGTGCGACGAATGCCGCACTCCGCACTCCGCACTCCGCACTCCGCATTCAGTCGAAGACGCCTTCCCCAAGGAAATTCTTCCGCAGATAGCCGATCGTGTCGTTGAGCGTCTCCTGAGGGTCGCGGGGGTCGAATCCTAATTCGCTCGCGGCCTTCGACGAATCGAAGTACCAAAAATATTCCGCTTGCTCGACCTCTTTGGACGCCACGGGAGATGTCTTGCCCCAGTTCTTGAACACCGACTCGATCATCGACGAACCCGCCATCGCCAGTTTCTTTGGAACCTTAATCGCCGGAGCCGCCACGCCACTCAACCGTTCAAGCCGTCCAAAGAATTCCGGAAAAGTCATATTGGCAGCGCCGAGAAGATACTTCTCTTTGTGCCTTCCCTTTTCCAGAGCTGCGATGAATGCCGCCGCCGCATCGCGAGCGTCGACAAAATTCAGACCGCCACTCGGCATGTACGGAACCTTCTTTCCGAGAAAATCGAGAACGGGCTTTGTCGAGCTGAGCCTTTCGTCATCCGGGCCAAGCAGTAGTGAAGGATTCAGGATCACGAGTCGCCTTCCATCACCGTCGAAGTTCGCGATCGCGGTTCGCTCCTGGTAATACTTCGACGCGTAGTAAGCCCATCGCGAGAAAACTTCGACGGGTTGGGGAAACGTCTCGTCGAACATCTGCTCATCCTCGCTAACCGCGATAGTGCCGCTCGACGACGCGAGCAGCATCGTGTTCACGCCGGCTTCCTTCGCCGCGTCGCACAGCACGCGCGTCCCCTCAAGATGAACACGATTCATCGCGACGGCGTCATTGTTGTCGCGTGATACCTTTCCCGCGAGGTGAAAGATCGCCGACACATTGCGGACCGCGTTTGCGACATCCTCTGCCTTCGCCACCGATCCTTCCGAAGCCTCGACCCCTGCATCCTTCATCCACGTCGGCACCGACGACGCCATCACTCGCAGGTTCTTCTCACCGGCGTCGATCAGTTGGCGGACGATATGTGTCCCGAGGAATCCGGTCCCGCCCGTGATGAGAATCTTCTTTTCTATCTTTGCTAGTGCTTTCTTCTTAGGCATTTTTAACGCAGAGAACGCGGAGACCGCGGAGCTACTATAGATTGTTTACTACCCTCTTTACACCATCTCGCAACAATTTCACATTGAAGTTTATGACGAGTCCGAGTTTTAAGCCGGTCATTCGTAGATAGGAGAGTAGTTGAGCCTCGTGCACTGAATGCAACCTCTCAACCGCCTTAATTTCTATAATGACGGCACCGTTCACGATTAGGTCGATACGGTAACCGGCGTCTAGTCGAATGCCATCGTAAACAATCGGTAGTTTCCTTTGTCGTTCGACCTCGAAGCCGGCCCTTACCAACTCATGCATCAAACAAATCTCGTAAGCCCCCTCGAGCATTCCCGGGCCCAGCGTCTTGTGAACCTTGATGGAAAACTCAATTATCTTTCCAGTGATATCGTTCAGTTTTGTGGGAGTCATTTTCTTTACCTCTCTACATAGTTTTGTCTAACATCCAAAAACAACCTCCGCGATCTCCGCGGTCTCTGCGTTAAAATCACTTCTTCCATGTCCTTCGAATGGGATGAGCTTCCGTGTTGAATACCACATTCTTAAAGTCCAATGTCTTCTCCGGCGCGAAGAGCAGGTAAAAATACTTGAACGTCTCCGCGAACAAGAAGCTCTGCATGGCGTCCGACTTCTCCTTAGTTACCACGCTCTTCAGATGTGCGTAGCCGACATCCGTGCGGCAATATTTCACGAAGTCGCGCCACATTTGCTCGCCCATCGCGAGATACTTCTTGTCCTTGGTTAACTGGTAAAGATAATACGTTGACTCGACGATCTCCGGTCGCAGGGGGTAACCCGCGTGCTCAACTGCGCCGGTCTTGTAGTTGTAGACTTCCGGCTCGATGCCGTTTGCCTGCCACATCCTGAACATCGAATCCTGCAGCGCACGTGCGCGATTGATATCGCCGTCGAGCGCGAGGATCGCGGGGAAGAACGCATCGAGAGCACCGGTTGTCGTGGCAGTCCGTTTGCCGGTATTCATATCGGCGTGTCCGTACCAAAGCTGCGTGATCTTCGTGTCGTTCTTTTCAACTTTGTCGGACTCGTCCGCGAGCCACGAATTGACCTTGCTGATCGCGTCCTCCCACATCATCTGACAATCGTCATCACCGAATAGCCGCGAACACTTGAGCAGGTATTCATAGTAAGAATCGATCTCGGCGCTGATGTGGCTGTCGGTGTTCGTCCACTTTCCCGTCTCGACATTGATATTCGTCCCGACGAGACCGATCGGCGAACGACGCTTGTACGTCTCCATCAACGCCCGCTTTGCTTTGTCGAAGTAGACCGGCTTGCCGGTGAGTTTGCTAAGCGTCCCGAACTCGATGATCAGCGTCCCGGTCTCTGCCGGATTGGAAACTTCACCCCGCGTCTTACCAGTTCTCAAATTCACATATCGATACGGCAAACCGGTTGGCGAATTGAAGACGGGCAACAACCGAGTACCCAGGTCCTCAGCCATCGTGAGGAGTTTCTTGTCGCCAGTGATCTGATACGACGAGAGCAATCCGCCGAGCAGACGGATGGTGATCTCGAAATTCTGAACGTCGAGGTCCTTGTCGAACTTGAGGGTGTCGGTGATGTACTTGCGCGTCGTGTCGGCCTCATCTTTGAAGCCCATGATATACATCGTGTCGAGCGCATCGACCGGGGTCATGAGAAGCGGTTCGGCGTACCAGTTATGGAACGACTTGCTCAACGGCTTGAGGTCGTCATTCCCCCACGCGTACTTCTTATAGCCGTTCCACGCGTGAAGAAACTCGGTCTTAACCTCGGCCGCGAGAGCCGGACGATCCGCCTGCGCCAAGGCGCCCGACGCCAACAGCAGTACTACAAATAAGACTATCAATCTCGGCATATCAATCATTACAAAATTAGTAATTACCGCATTAGCAATTAAACGGAGGAAAAACCCATCCACTACTTTCTCAGGACAAGGAAAAAAACTTCGTCGCCGATGATAGTTTCCGGAAACGAACCCCGCATTGATAGACAGCGGAAATAAGTCCGCCGGAACTTAACTTAATAACTAAGGAGCAATTTATGAAAAACAAACTTCGCAACGCTGGCTTCACGCTCATCGAACTTCTCGTCGTCGTAGCGGCACCGCCAATCGTGATCGGTCTGCTTATTCCTGCCGTCCAGGCGGCTCGTTAGTCACTCTTGCCCAGGGAGATCGTCGAGGTACGGCGATCTTCCCGGCTTATTCGTCGATCACCGGTTCCTGCTTCCGCGACCTACGTCGTTCGGCCTTCCATGCTTTGCGGACAGCGGGGACGTCGAACTTGTCACGCTTTCCATCGCGCATGTTCTCGATCTCATGCTGAACTCTCGCCGCGATGAGACGGTATGCCTCGGTATTCGGAACGCCATCGGTCATCTTCTTTAACTCGTCGTACTCGAGGAATCGTCCGACTTTCGCACCGACCTTCGCACCGATGCTCGAACGCTTCGGTATCACGCGGCCTTTCGGAAACGCTTCATACGTTCCCCAGATATACATCGGAAGTATCCCGACCTTTTGATTCAGCGCAAGATAACCGATGATCGGTTTGAACTCCGCGATCTCGCCCGACTCCTGTCGGCCGCCCTCCGGGAAGATCAAAGCGTTGTAGCCCTCGTGCAAAATTCGAGTCACGTGCCGCAGCGACTGACGCAAGCTTCCGGTGCGCTCGATGGGAACAAGCGTCGTGAAGTTATTCATGTAGGCACGCTTGTACTTTGTATCAAACCAATAGTCGGCGGCCGCGACAGCGACCGTCTGATCAGCCACTCCGTCTCCAAGCGCCTTCTTCACCAAACCGGTGTCGAGATGCGATGTGTGATTTGGCGCGACGATGAAGTTCACATGTTGCGGAACGTTCGATTCGCCATCGATGTATGTATCGAGCACACCTTCGTATATGGTGTCCTGAGCAAAGCTCACGAGAGCGTTTCCTGCTCGACGAACGATCGACGGAATGACGATGTCTTCGTCTTCCTTCTTCTCTTCGACGCGAGGCTCATCGGCGAGTCTCTTCGACTTATCGACACGCTGGACCGCCGTCAGCAGTTCCCGCACCGTCTGAACTTCGTTGAGCGTGTCGGGCGAAAGCACGCGTCCACCCGCGTCTTCGACCGCAGCTTGAAGTTCGACAAACATCAGCGAATCGAAACCAAGATCCGCGAGCTTGTCATCGATGATGACGTCGGAAAGCGGACGGCTCGAGACAGTCGCAACGATCTTTCGGATCCACAGCGCATTGTCGTCACCCTTCGATTCCGCCACGGCTTTCGTCCGTGTCTTTGACCGCTCTTCCATTCCCTGCAGCATCTCCACGACTTCCGGACGCTTTACTTTCCGGGTTGCTGTCCGCGGCAATTCAAAAGGCGTGATGTGCAAGACCTTCACTCGTTTGAAAAACGGTATCGATGCCGACACCTCACGGAAATACTCCTCGACTTTCTTGTTGACCTCGGCACGCGCCAGCGCGATGTCGTGTTCGTAATCCGGCACGACAAGCGACGCGATCTTCTCACCACCGTCGTCGTCGGGCAGACCGACCACGCTTAGCTCCTTAACAAAACCGGACTTGCTGTAGAGGTCCTCGATCTCGTCCGGATAAATATTCTTTCCGTTCGAATCGATGATCACATCCTTCGATCGGCCAACGATGTATAGGTTGCCGTCCTCATCGAGCTTTCCGAGATCGCCAGTTTTCAACCAGCGGTCTTGCAGGACAGCCTCGGTCGCCTCTTCGTTGTTGTAGTAGCCGAGCATGATGTTCTGCCCGCGGGCGAGAACTTCGCCGACACCGTTCTCGTCCGGATCGTCGATCTTGACCTCGACACCCGGCAGCGGTTTGCCGACGCTTCCTCTCAGCAACTTATTTCCCGGACGCGCAACCGTCAGCACCGGCGAGCTCTCCGTCAGACCGTATCCCTCGAGCACTGTGAACCCGAGACCGTGAAGGTCTTTTTGAACTTTCTCGCTCAGCGCCGATCCGCCCGAGATCAAATACCGCATCTTGCCGCCCATTCCTTGATGGATCGGGAAGAAGACGATTGGCCCAAAATTGAACGGAGTATTGTCGCGGATCCATGCGTTGAACTCGATGACGTTGTCAGCGAGGTCGGCGATCCAATCCCCCTTTTCGCGCAAGCGAGTCTTGATCCGACGATGCAGCATTTCCCACAACGCAGGGACGCCGACCATTCCCGTCACATGTCCGTGCTCGATCGCGTGCGATAGTTCTTCGGCAGTCAGTTCGTCGAGATATGCGATCTGCGTTCCATTCGAGAACGGCGTTAGGAAACCGGCCGAAAATTCGAACGTGTGATGCATCGGCAGTACCGAAAGGACTCCGTCTGTGAGGTCCATATCGAGAACTGACGACAACATCGAGATCATGTTCGTGAAGTTCTTGTGCGAGAGCATCACGGCTTTCGGCTTCCCGGTCGTACCTGATGTGAAGATCAGTGACGCGACAGAGTTCGACAGGATCTTCGCCGGGAGAAGCGCGTTGCGTTTCGCCTCCTCGGTCTCATCCGGCATTTCGAACACTGTCTCGAAAACCCAAACGTGCAGATCGATCCCCGCCTCGGCGAGTTTGTCTTTTAAGTTCGGATTCTCGCTCGCGAGTTTCTCACTTAGAACGATCGCAGATGCTTCGCCCGCCTTCGCGAAGTTAACGATCTCGTCGACGGAACTTGCCGGATCGATCGGGATCGCTGTCGCACCGGCTTTCAGAATGCCGAAGTACGTCATGCCCCATTCGGGCATGTTGTTCGAGAAGAGAATCACGCGGTCGCCCTGCTGGATTCCGTTCTTCGCGAAGAAACCCGCGGCCCGCAGTGTCAGTTCGCGAACATCTTCGAACGTGTACTGTTCCTTGCGACCGTTGCGTTCGATCCGCATCGCGATGCGAGTCGCGAATCGCTTGGTCGATGTGTCGAAGAGATCGAGGAGATCTTTGTAGGTGTACGAACGTTTCTCCTGAATCTTGAGTTCCTCTTCGAGCGTCGGCAGAACCCACTTACGCATGCCGGGGAAATGCACGTTCAACCAGTAGTCGTACCAATCGAGTTTCTCCGGATACCACGGCAGGAGATGCTTTTCTTTTTCTTTGATCACCGCGTGAAGCGCCCGGACGTTGTCCGATCGATAGAGATACTCGTTGTCGATCATGAACGGCTTAAACATCGCGAACGCATCCATCGTCTCCTGCGTCGTCCGTTCAAAATCGCCGACTGACTTCTGGATGTCGGAGACAATATTCCCTATGCGCCCGCCGCCCCACCGCGGTGCCGCACGATCAAGGAGCTTGTCGGCACGCTTCGCGATCTTGTTGAGCATCGGCGCGGAGGTCAGCTCGTAGGTTCGCTGCGTGACCGTCGCGGCCTCGACCATACCCGCAAGTTTGTTCGCGATCTTGTTCCCGGTTTCTTTTTCGTCAAAATGCTGACGCTTGTAAAGACCGACCAGCCCGACGATCCGCTTCATGTCGTTCGGGTTCGAGTCGCCCGACGACGCCTGAAAGACGAGCGGCGGTTTGTCATCGACAAGTACGTTCATCGCCGCTGCGAGAATCGCACCGGCGACCATGTCGACGGGGATGATGTCGAGAACAAGTTTTTCGTTGACTGGGATGACCGGCTGTCCGCGAAGTGAGATCAGAATCAACGGAGCGGTAGTCGTGAAACCCTCGTTCCAACCTGGAAAAGGATATTTCTCCGACGATTCAACGATCGATGGGCGAACAAGTGTCTTAACGATGTCATCCTGCTGCGCGATGATCTGCTCGGCGAGGGACTTCGAGTAGGTGTAGATGTTTGTCCAACCCCAATACTCCGCACGCTCGGCACCGAGCTCGGTCGTCCGTTCGCGGATCCACATCTTGCGTTCGCGAAAGATCGCGGATTTCAGTTCTGATTCATCATCAGGATTGCGTCCTTCTTCGATAAATCGGTTTCTCGCCAGCTCACGGAACTTCGCAGCTTGCACCGCGTCGTCGGCTTCCTGTCTCGCCTGTTCGCTCAAACGCGCACAGTCTTCGACCTCGCGATTGACATCGAATGTCGTTCCGACCAGTTCGTCCTTCCGCGGAAAATATCCGACGACGGGTTCGTTCTCCCAGATCGCACCGCTGCGTTTGCCCGCGACGAAGCAAGTCGAAACATGGACCAGTCGCGGCTTCTTCATCATACGTGCGAGCTTGATGATGTTGTTTGACCCCACCACATTCGTTCGGAGAGCAGACTCGAGAGGCGGATTGAATGTGACGTTACCGGCACCATTGATGATGATGTCGGTGTCCTTCATGATCTTCGCCGCTTCTTTTTCGTCGAGGCCGAGATACTCGTTTCCAACGTCCCCGTTGACCGGGACGACCTTGGCCCTGATGA
This sequence comes from Pyrinomonadaceae bacterium, assembly GCA_035274235.1. Taxonomy (GTDB): domain Bacteria; phylum Acidobacteriota; class Blastocatellia; order Pyrinomonadales; family Pyrinomonadaceae; genus OLB17. The sequence continues at coordinate 826 of DATEOJ010000330.1, read as the reverse complement.
AATCTTCGAAGCCGTCACCGTACTTTTCTCTTAACGGATCGAATGTGTGGCTCGTGACGATGCTCGTCCAAAACCGAGTGTTCGACTCGTGCTGATCTCGTGCACGCACGGTCGTGTAGACCTTCCCGATGTCGGGAAAGTTATTGAGGAGCATCGACAGCGTAACCTTCCCGACGAACCCGGTGCCGCCGATAAAGAAGATCTTCTTGCCCTTAAATATTTCTATTGGTGAAAGTTTCATTAATGAACTGTCTCAAAAAATTCTTTGATTGCCGGATCATCCGAGGTCATGTGATCGGTGATATGGAATACATCGTCGATCAGCGGATGGCCCAAGGCCTCCTCACGAGTTTGCTTCTTCCCGATTATGTCAACATCGTGCCAGGGCGAATTCTGTACATCGATAATTCCGACTTTGTACTCACTCTCATCAGCCCACATCTCAAAGGCAAAAGCGACCCGCGATTCGGGAACGTAATCGTCTATCCACCATTCACCGAAGCTGACCAAGGCGAGAATTCGCCTGGCAGAATGTGATTCGGAATACGCAGCATAGTAAATCGCAAAGGCTTCATCATCTTTTGTGACGAATCTGGTTAGGCGTGTACTGCTCCCGCCGCAGCAATCGCAGGTCGATATCTCAGGCTTTTCAAATTCAAACTCAAGCATTAGTTCGGCAAACTGATTCGCGGCTGTGCCGTCATGATGAGCCGGAAGGCTCTTGCCTTTCCGACAAGCTCCCGATTTCGGCTCGCGACTCCGCCGCCAAAGTGCCGCGTAGCGGCAACCTGCGTTTAGCCGTGGTGCCGCTTCGGCCCACGGTAAA
>DATEOJ010000329.1:0-3371 GCA_035274235.1 Pyrinomonadaceae bacterium | reverse complement strand
CCCTTCTTAAAAGCCTCCTGCGCCTCGCGGACTTCGGTCCGCTGCCAATGACGAACCTGCAACGCGATCTTCTCCAGCGTCGATGCAACGATCGCAAGCGTACAAAGATACTCAGCGTATCGATCGCGCTGGATGACTTGCGTCGAGACGTTGGCCGCTGCAATGCCGAGCCTTTTGCACACACGCTCCTCGACGTCCGGCGCAAGATGCGCAAATGCTCCGACTGCTCCGCTGATCTTTCCGACCGCAATACGCTCTCTAGCCGTTTCAAGTCGTGCTCGATTGCGTTGCATTTCGGAATACCAGAGCGCCCACACTAGTCCAAACGAAGTTGGCTCGGCGTGAATACCGTGCGTCCTGCCGATCTGCGGTGTGTCCTTGAATTCGAATGCTCGTCGCTTGAGGACTTCGAGAAGAGCGTCGACCTTTTTCAAAAGTAGGTCCGACGCGTCTTTGAGAAGAAGCGCGTTAGCTGTGTCGACGACATCGCTCGACGTCAGTCCGTAATGGACAAAGCGAGATGCAGCTCCGATGTTCTCCGCGAGGTTGGTCGTGAAAGCGATGACGTCGTGATCGGTCGTCTTCTCGATCTCGTTTATTCGTTCGACAGTAAACGCCGCCTTTGACCTGATCTCTTCAACCGCCTCGCTCGGAATCGTTCCGTCTTCAGCGTGAACTTCGCAAACCGCGATCTCGACATCAAGCCATTTCTGAAACTTGTTCTGCTGCGACCATACCGCGCCCATCTCGGGCAATGTGTAACGTGCGATCATAAACTTACCGGCTTCCCGTATCTGATTGGGGGCTGCCGCTCAGTGCCGCATAGCGGCAACATGCGTTTAGCCGTGGCCGCTTCGGCCCACGGTTACGCCATCCCAAATTCCCGCCGCGTTAGCGGCCGGATGAATGTTCATGCGGCCGCTAACGCGGCGCTGTTCGATATCAACCGCCACCGTGGGCCGAAGCGGCCCACGGCTAAAGGCATCCTGCCGCTACGCGGCGGGCTCAGCCGAATCTTCGAGCCCTTTCTCTTCCACCTCAACATCCTTGTCGCCCAACACATCCTGGATGTAAACCATCTGCACGAAAACCATGATCGCCGCGAGAAGGGGCGTCGCGAGGACAAGTCCCAAGCCTCCGACCAACACCGCGAGCGCCAATTGAAAAACTATTGTCAGAGCCGGCGGCAACTCAACCGTCTCACGCTCGATCAGCGGCGTAACGATATTCGACTCGATCAACTGCACGCCGACATAGAGTCCAAGCACATAGACAGCGGTCATCGGACTTTCGATGAACGCAAGCAGAAGCGCCGGTATCGCGGAGATGATCGGACCGAAGTTCGGAATAAAAGAGAGTAAGCCGGCGAGGAGACCAAGCGTGAGGGCTAACGGCACACCGAGAATCGAGAGACCGATCCACGTGAGTATCCCGATGAAAAGCATCGACGCAACCTTACCGATCAGCCACCATTCGAGAGTCAACCCGACTGCTCCCAGGATCTCTCCGACGCGCTCACGACGACCGATCGGAAAAAGTTTCTTAAAGCCTTCGATGTAGAACTTTGGTTCGCTCGCAAGATATATCGCGAGCAGGACGACAATGAAAAAATTGCCGATCACGCCGACCGTCGACGAGAAAAATCCGCCGACTCCCCTCAACAAGTCGGAGGTTCCGATGTTCTCACGGACGTGATCAATGCTCGGGAGTTGGTCGAGAAGTGTTCGTCCCCAACCGAACTGCGAAATGTAAGAAGCAGTTTTCTCCGCGGACTTCGGAAGTTCCTCGCGCAGGTGACGCATCTGCTCGGCGACATCCGGTGCTAAGAACGTCACGGCACCGGCGAGGATGGCCACGAGCAGCACCGTGACGATAAGTACCAGCCATCCTTCCCCGACCGGAACGTATCGTCCGATGATCTCAGCGATCCCGCGCAGGAAGATGGCGATCAACGACGCGGCAAAAATAAGGAGGATAACGTCGACGGTGTAATAAAGGAGGATCAGCAGTAGCGCCGTTAGTACGACAAACCCGATCGTGACCAAAACTCGTCCGACAAATTTTTGATCTGACCTTGTTCTCTGCGTCATCTAGATGATGCCTTTATCAATAAGAAGCTCCGCGTTTAGGATCGCCGAACCGGCCGCACCCCGAACGGTGTTGTGGCTAAGTGCTACGAATCTGTAATCGAAAACGTTGTCGGGGAATACTCGTCCGACCGTGATCGTCATACCGTCGCCGTTATCGCGATCGAGTCGCGGCTGTGGTCTCGATGGCTCCTCGCAAACCTCGATAAAGTTTTCGGGCGACGAGTGGAGTTTCAATGTCGGATAGGCCTTCATCGCGGCAACGACACCTTCGAGTGTCGAGGACGATTTCAAGTTGACGCGTACCGAGGCGGTGTGACCGTCGAGAACATCGACCCGGAAACACTGGGCCGACACACTAAAGTCCGCGTGAGATACCGATCCATTTGAAAACTCACCAAGTATCTTCTGCGCTTCCGTCTCGACCTTCGGCTCCTCGCCCGCGATGTATGGAAGCACGTTGTCGGAAATATCCATCGACGACACGCCGGGATAACCAGCTCCCGAGATCGCCTGCATCGTCGTCACGACCGCCGACTCGATACCGAACTTTCGATGCAACGCGGCAAGCGGCGGGGCAAAACTAGCGACCGCACAATTCGGGTTAGTAACGATAAATCCTTTTCCAAATCCGCGGCGCTGACGCTGCGTTTCGATCAGCCCGACGTGTTCATGATTGATCTCGGGGATGAGTAGCGGAACGTCGTCATCCATCCGGTAACACGAAGAGTTACTGATAACCGGATAACCCGCACGTGCGAAAACTTCTTCGGTTTCGCGAGCGATATTCGAGGGCAAACTCGAGAAAACGATGTCGCAGTCCAGCGGTGGCTCGATCGGCTGAACCTCGATCTCGCGAACCGCGACTGGGATATCGCCCTTAAGTTTCCATGCGCACGCTTCGGCATACGGCTTCCCGGCCGAACGGTCCGACGCGGCAAGCGCGGTGATCTCAAACTGAGGGTGGCCCTCCAGCAGTTGTACAAATCGCTGTCCAACAGTGCCGGTCGCACCAAGAATTCCAACACGATACTTCTTACTCATAGGATGTCTACGACGAGTATTGTCTCACCCAGTAAAGGTTAGGACAAAACGGCGACTGGAGAGCAAGCGAGAAAGGGAGAAGGGGAGAAAGGGAAAAAGGGAGAAAGGGAGAAAGGGAGATCGCGTCACACGTACCTTCTCCCTTTCTCCCCCTCTCCCTTTCTCCCCTTCTCCTTATTTCTTCCCAGCGCGCATCTGCGATAAGCGCATCGCTTGGCGGCGGACGGCGTCGGAGACGTT
>DATEOJ010000328.1:0-18082 GCA_035274235.1 Pyrinomonadaceae bacterium | reverse complement strand
CTACTGCCCGCCATGCATCGAAGAGATCCCGCACCTCATGGAACTTCAAGCGAAGTACGGGCAGGAGAATCTCGTCGTTGTCGGATTGCATGTCGGCGGTGACGAGGACCGGCCAAAGGTGCCGGCGTTTGTCGAACGGCTCAAGATCACATATCCGCTCGCTTATCCTGAGGACGCTCTGTCGTCGTTCGTATTCGGCAACGACACCGCAATACCCCAGACCGCGGTCTTCGACAGAAAAGGAAAACTCGTTACGAAGATCGCCGGATTTAGCCCGGCGATAAAACTCCAGCTTGATGAAGCCGTCGCGACGGCCGTAAAGAATGACTGAGCCGCATCCTGACAGATCAGTGCCGACTGTCGAGCAGGTTTCGGCGGGCGGCGTCGTGTACCGCCTGATCGACGGCACGGTCCAGATTGCGATCGTAAAGATCAGCGACGAGCTTCGATGGCACCTTCCGAAGGGATTGATCGACCCCGGTGAAACCAAGGAACAAGCCGCGTTGCGCGAAGTTCGCGAAGAGTCGGGCATTGACGGCGAGATCGTCGGGCTTATCGAAACGATCGACTACTGGTTCTACGCCGCGTACTCCGGCGAACGGCGGCGGTATCATAAATTTGTCCACTTCTACCTGATGCATTTTGTCGGGGGCGATGTCGGCGATCACGATCACGAGGTTGTCGAATCGAGATGGGTTCCCGTCGACGCCGCAATCGAAATGCTTTACTTCAAGACCGAACGCGATGTCGTCACAAAGGCCGTGACGATGATCAACTGATTCATGCGAGATATCCCCGTCGGAAATGGTTCTCTGCTCGTCAACTTTGACGACAAGTACCAGATCCGCGACATCTATTTCCCGCACGTCGGACAGGAAAACCACACCGAGGGGTTTCCGTTCCGGTTCGGCGTTTGGGCAGACGGGAAATTCTCGTGGGTCTTCTCCGATGCATGGACACGCGAACTGCGATATCTTCCTGAAACACTTGTCACCGAGGTCAAGCTCGAATGTCGCGATCTCGGCATCGCCATCGAGTGCAACGACACCGTCGCAAGCCACGACAACATCTTTCTCCGACGGATCGACGTAACCGACACTTCCGGAAAAGATCGTAAGGTCCGTGTATTTCTTCATCACGATTTTCGGATCTATGAGAACAAGGTCGGCGACACCGCGTTCTATGATCCTGAAACTCAGGCGATGATCCACTACAAAAAGCATCGCTACTTTCTGATCAACACCGAGCCGCACTTCGACGCTTTCGCGACCGGCCGCAAGGCGTTTCGCGATCAGGAAGGCACTTGGCGGGATGCAGAAGACGGTGAGCTAAGTCGCGGGGTCGTTACGGAGGGTTCGGTTGATTCGACGGTCGCCGTATATCTCGATCTAAAGGCGAACGGCGGTCAGGAGTTCTTCTACTGGATCGCCGCCGGGACGTCGTACAAAGAAGTCGAAACGCTAAACGATCATGTACTTCGTCGCCGACCTGAGAAGTATCTCGATTACACGGCGAACTACTGGCGTGCATGGGTCAACAAGAACGGAACTGATTTCGAAAACCTTCCGACCGAAGTCGTCGATCTCTACAAGCGATCGCTTCTTATCGCCCGGACGCAGATCGACAACGGCGGTGCAATGCTCGCGGCAAATGACTCCGATGTCGCGGAGCGCGCGACGGATCATTACAGTTATCTCTGGACACGCGACGGTGCGTTTGTCGCCAACGCATACGATCAAGCAGGTTACTCTCAACTTAGCCGGCGCTTCTTCGAATTCTGCAGCCGGATCGTCCATCCAAAAGGTTACTTTCTTCAGAAGTACAATGCGGACGGAACGCTCGCATCCGGTTGGCATCCGTGCTGGAATGCGGCCGAAGGAAAACCGATGGAGCCGATCCAGGAAGACGAGACCGCGCTGGTTCTTTGGGCCCTCTGGGAGAACTATCATCGTTATCGCGACATCGAGTTGGCCCATCGGCTCTATCGGGCGATGATCGTGCCGTGTGCAAACTTCATGACCGACTTCCGCCATCCAACGCTGCGTCTGCCGGCACCGAGTTGGAATCTCTGGGAGGACCGACGCGGTATTCACACGTTTACTTGCGCGACGGTCATCGGCGGTCTGCGTGCTGCGGCCCGCTTTGCGTCGCTCTTTGCCGAGACGGATAACGAAGCGAAGTATCATGCGGCGGCGGACGAGATAGTCGAGGCGATGCGAGAGCATCTTTACAGCAAGGAGCTTGGCCGATTTCTTCGCGGTCTGCTGTTTCAAAACGGCGACGATTACGTAGCCGATCCGATAATCGATGCGTCAATGTTCGGCACGTTTTACTTCGGTGCCTTCGCGGCAAACGATCCGATGGTCGTGGACACGATGGACGCGATCGAGAAACAACTTGCCGTCAAAGGTGGTATCGCCAGATTTCAAAACGACGGATACATGCGGACTTCGAACGATGTCGTCGGAAATGTGTGGTTCATATGCACGCTGTGGCTTGCCGAGTATTATATCGCGATGGCGGAAACGAGAGACGACCTTGAGAAGGCGTTATCGATGATGACGGCGGTCGCGAAGCAGGCAAAGCCGTCCGGCGTACTTGCCGAACAGCTTGATCCTACGACGGGCGAACATGCGTCGGTCGCTCCGCTCACATGGTCGCATTCGACCTATGTCGCAACGGTTCACAGTTACTTGAGACGGCGAGGCGAGCTTTAGTTTTTCTGCTTCAATAGGCTGAGATAGAATTACGGCCGGTTTGTTTAGGTTCGACCTTTGCGTCTTGGCGTCTTTGCGTGACAACTGGACTGTTCACGCAAAGCCGCCAGGACGCAAAGAAATTGCATTTGACCCGCTACTTTATTTTCAAGAATGAGAAGAGCAAAGATCCTGGCCACCCTGGGCCCCGCATCAAATACGTCGGAGATCATCGAGTCGATGATCGAGGCAGGCGTGAACGCAGTGCGAATAAATATGTCGCATGGCACTACCGACGAACACGCTCAATCCATCGACCGGGCGCGTGAAGTCGCCGCGAAGTTGAAGAAGCCTTTGTCGATACTTGTCGACCTATCCGGACCAAAGATTCGCACACGCACCTTGAAGAACGGCGTACCTGTCGAGTTAAGACCCGGAGCTGAGTTTACTATCACGACGCGGGATGTGGACGGCGACGAGAATGTCGTCGGAACAAACTTTGACCATCTACCCGAGGTTGTCGAATCCGGGACGAGAATCCTCATTGACGACGGTGCAATTGAATTGGTCGCATTGTCGAAGACGTCGACCGACGTGATCTGTAAGGTCGTAGTTGGCGGTCTACTTTACGAACGCAAGGGCATCAACCTGCCGCACACGTCTTTGCCGATCCCGTCGATGACGGAGAAGGACCACAAAGATCTCGAATGGGCGATGACGAAGAACGTCGACTTTATTGCCCTCTCTTTTGTCCGCAAAGCCGAAGATTGCATCGAGGCGAAAAAACGGATAAAGGAGCTCGACCAACGCAAGCATAGTCGGGCATTGCTGGTCGCGAAGATCGAGAAGGCCGAAGCGATAGAGAATCTCGACGCGATCATCGTTGCGACGGACGGCGTGATGGTCGCACGCGGCGATCTCGGGGTCGAGACGACCGTCGAGCATGTGCCGGTCTATCAAAAGCGGATCATCAAGGAGGCGGTGGCGAACGACAAGTTCGTGATCACCGCGACACAGATGCTGCAGTCGATGATCGACAGTCCGCATCCGACGCGAGCCGAAGCATCGGACGTCGCGAATGCAGTTTGGGATGGCACAGACGCAGTGATGCTCTCGGCCGAGACCGCAAGCGGTCATTATCCGGTCGAATCAGTGGCGACGATGGCGCGGATCGTTGATGCAGCGGAGACATTGAAACCCGCGGAGCTACGCAAACCGCCGAAGTTTTCACAACCGCCATCCGGACGGACGAGCCAGGCACTCTGCAAAGCGGCCGCGTACGCCGCGAAGGAAATGCTTACGGAGAAGGTCGCGGTCTTTACCGATTCGGGTTTGATGGCTCGACGACTTTCGAGTATCCGCTCAGGACTCCAAACGTTTGGGCTGACAACGTCGCACGACGCGTACAATCAACTCTCTCTAATCTGGGGAGTGCAACCCTTCTATCACCTTGCGGTCCGCGGCGCGGTTGAACCCGCCGACACGATCGGAAATGTAACGATGATGGACCTGAGCATCGGAAGCGCTGACGCGACAGAAGAATTGCTAAAGGTCGGTGAACGTGTGCTGCTCGACGCGGGTGTCGTCGAGCAGAGTGAGACCTTGATCATGATGGCCGGTCGTCTCTCGGGTCACGGACTGTCTAGCTCGGTGATCCTCTGGACGATCGGCGCGAACGTTCCGCGCAGATAACGTTAGGCGGTGCAATGCACCGCTTCGGTCCGGACCGCCCGCGCCAATCGATTAAGCATTTCGGCCCCTTGTACGCAAAGTCTCGTCGGCTCGACACCGCGGTTTGCCGCCTCCGAGATCAGCTCGTGTGCTTCCGCAAAATTTGTCTTTCTCAGCGCACGTCTTAATGCCAGATCCAGCAATAACGGGAGCGATGCGTTTCGTTGCGAGGCCTCAAGGGTCTCAAAGTATCGCAGCCACTGCGGCGTCCTCGGCTCGCGTCTTAGAACACCGATAAGCTCGTCTGCGAAATCGGTCCGTTCGGTGTCCGATATCACTTGCTTCCTTGGATACTCCCCGGCACGCAACGCCGACGCACAAAGCAACCCCATCACATAAGCCGTGTGGTACGCGACCGCCGCGACATAATTCTTACGCGACTCGCTCGGCAGTTTTTTGTATTCGTTAAGATCGAGGGCAAGCGAGGGCAGCACTCCGACCTCATCCTCGACGCTTGCGAGCACTGCAAAGGCAAACGAAGCGGTGTCGTCCCACTCCGCCCTCAGGAACGGCCATGACAACAAGAGCTCGCCTGCTAGATCGAAATCGTCATCATCTAAAACAGCTGCGAGAGCAGAACGAGCGATGGAGAGGATTCGTTCCGACGGCAACCAACTTTGCGGTAGACGATGACCGAAGTCGGTCGCGTACATGAGCGCGTGGGTAAACGAGTAAGCGTCATCACGACTTCCCGATATTACGTCGATACCGCGGATCAACGACGTTCGAGCCGCGATACCGCGGTCGACACCGGACGCGTACAAAAGCGAGGTCAGCCACGCTTGTTCGAGTTCTCGATGCGGGAACCTCTCTCTCGCGTTCGCGGTCGTCGCCTCAAGGGAATTCTTTATGGTCTGCGTAAAACTCACATCGGGAACACCGGCGGATTCGAGAACGATATGTGCGGCGCCGTAATCGAGGGCGAGAGCCGGAAACAACGCAACTCCGATCCGCACGCGATCATGTCTGGCATGCTTCGCGAGCCGAGATGCAAGCGAGCTCGCACGTCGTCTTAACGAGTCCGCCTCATCACCGTTGAGCGTGACCACTGCTCGGAGCAGCATCGCAGTTTCGGCGATGATCTTGTCGGGCGGAGCCTCCAGTGCCTCCATGTCGATACCGGGATCCTTCTCCTGAACCAGTGATATCGCGGCCTCGGCGAAATCGAGTGCTCGATCAACGCGGCGTATTAGATCTTTTCGGTTCCGGTTTTCCATAACGGTAGAAACGGCAAGCCCATCATCGATGAGCTTACCGTTAGCTTTGCTCTCTTAGCCTCGACCCGGCATTTCGCGGATGATGTCGCGGAGAACATTTAGTTCTTCGAGTCCGAATCGACGCGGCCATCGATAGATCCTGAGATCCGAACCGCACCATCGGATCCAACCGTCGTCGTCCATCAATACCGACGACGGTCCGACCGTCGAAACCACTTTTCCAAGTGCCTCGAAGTTTACCGCCTTGTTGTCGAGCAACGCTTTCACGATTGCCTGATCCGTACTGTTTAGCTTTGATTCTTTTGCCATGATATAAAAACTCCTTTCAATGGCGTGCTTCATCCGCGGACGACGAGAGAACTGTCACAAGCACAAAATGACAGCCGTCCATAAACTGCCTGATGATGACCGGTAACTCTGGTCCATCAGGCAGCTCTGCGCGTGTGGGTGGAATTAAAGGAAGGCCCAACAGAATTGAGCAGCTCTAAAACACACTTCTCGCTGCTTCGAACCTCGACTAAAGAGGATCACGTTACGAGAAAAACGACCCAATCGCACTCCTCTTTTCCGACGAGTCCGACCGGGCCTTTTGCGAGTTTTGTTTTCTTTCTAACGCGGAGGTCCCGTTAGTTCTTAACGCGGAGATCGCGGAGATCGCGGAGTGACTTAGATCGCCATTCGGTGAACCGCAGCTAATCAGGTATTATCCGCGGAAACGAAAGGTTGGACGGTAACAACGATCTTTCAAAAGGACTTCCTCAGCGATCTCCACGATCTCCGCGTTTAAGAACTAAGGAGACCTCTAGACCGCCGCCCCGAATAAGTATCCGACACCGGCCGTCACAGACATCGCGATCAATCCCCAAAAGACGACACGCGCCGTCCCGACAGCGACCGACGCACCGCCTGCCCGCGCGGCAAACGCGCCGAGGACAAACAAGAGCAGTAACGATGTGACCATGACGGTCGGAACGATCACATTGAGCGACACGAATGCGGCGATGAGAAGTGGAATCCCCGCACCGAGTGCAAAACTCGCGGCCGAGAACATCGCCGCTTGCAGCGGACGTGCTTGAGTCTCCTCCGTTATACCGAGTTCGTCACGCGCGTGCGCACCGAGCGCATCGTGCGCCATCAATTGATCGGCGACCTCGCGTGCGAGTTTCGGATCGAGGCCGCGTTGCACGTAGATGCCCGCAAGCTCCATTCGCTCACCCGCGTCATCGGCCGCAAGTTCTTTCTTCTCTCGCTCAAGATCCGCTTTCTCGGCGTCCTTCTGCGAATAGACCGAAACGTACTCTCCCGCGGCCATGGACAATGCACCTGCAACGAGGCCAGCCAGACCGGCAACAAGCACGGACGATTTTGTTGACGCCGCCGCCGCGACACCGAGGATGAGACTGGCGGTTGAAACGATCCCATCGTTCGCACCAAGTACAGCGGCTCGAAGCCAACCGACGCGGTCCGTGCGATGACGTTCGCGATGATGCCCAAAAGGCTTCTTCTTGTCGGCCATAGGGTTTTAGGAATGAAACTTTGACGGCACGTTCTCGCGTCCCCAACGCAGCGTACGAGCCATCCAGATCAGTTCCTCAAGGAAACCCTTGATCCGATTCTCGTAGGCCGGGTCGAGCAAATTTCCCTGCTCGTCGAATTTGCTCCGGACACTCGGGAAGTTGAGGTCGCTGAATGTAACGGCGAGACCGAGTTCGCGGACCATCGGCACGCACGCTTCGATCCCGCGCGTTCCGCCCCATGGACCAGCGGAAACTCCGACGAACGAGACTGCCTTGTGCACATACTCCCGCAGCAAAAGATCGAGGACCGCTTTCAGGCTGCCGGGATAACCGTGATTGTATTCCGGGGTAACGATGACGAGCCCGTCCGAACGGATGATCGCGTCGCGCCACTCGGGAAACAAGTGAGCGATCTCCGTCCCGTACTCGCCATGCGGGATCTCGAAATCGCAGACGTCGAATAACTGTGTCTCGATCTCGCCGCATTTGACCATCTCACTGAACACCCAGCGTGCGACGTTCTCGCTCTGGCGGTTTTTGCGCGGTGTGCCTAAAAGAATCGGTATGAATAGTTTTGTATCTGCCATTCCGGTTTCCAAAAAGAATTCGTTTCGGAAATACTAGACGTGAAAGGCGATGAGTTCAATGAAGCAGCAATACTCGAGACTAAAGTTTCGCGACGAACCGGAAGATTTCACGGACCTATTACAGGATGGGACTGTTGACATCGAGGTTCCCGGCATCCGATGTCCCCTTTGCATGTGGCGACCGCGCGTTTCGGATGAGTGGGTTTGTTGGGACGTTGATCATCCCGAATATTTCTACGGCGGATGCGGAACCTCGTGGAATACGTTCGCGACACGAGGGATTTGTCCGACGTGCCTACATCAGTGGAACTGGACGTCGTGTTTTCGATGCTTGATGTGGTCGAGACATGAAGATTGGTATGAGGAAGAATCCTGAGTTTCCCCCCCCTGTGTGTTCGTGGATTCGGTCCTTCAGTTGAGACCGGAACCTTGGCATACGCGGAAGACGCCGAACGACGCGGCGTCTTGTTAGTTATCAGGACCCGCAGGCTTAAAACTTAACTCGCCCGCATCGGTCGCGGAAACATTCGGGTCAAAGGTGACCCGTATCAGCTCGCGATTCGATTCCCAACGTCCCTTCGCGACCTCGGTAAAAACCCCGATAGCGAACTCACCGAGCTTATAGCTGTGACAGCCTTTGCAGTTGCACGGAACCATGAAGAGCCCCCTGGGTACCTTCAACGTGAACGCTCCTGCCTGGTCCGTCTCGATGATCGGGTTGTTCATCGTAAGTCCCGGTTCGTTACGCGCCTTGTATACAAACTCGTTGTTCTTTCGACCCGCGTCTTTACCGATGATGTTGTCCTGAAGCCAAAATCGAACCACCGGCTGGTTGTCGGGAAGGATATACGGAAACGCGATGACGAGCAGTTTGGTCAAAGGCCCCTTCTCGTCACTCGCAAGCCCCTTTACTTCAAACGTGTCGGTCGGAGTATTCTTCTGCAAACAATCCACCGTCTGCCCGACCACCGCACCCGCAAGAACCAGTGAGAAAGCGAGAACTGCAGCAATCCTTTTCATAACACCTCCAACGCGGATCGCTCGCGTTCGGGCGACGCGTTACGGTTTGCGCCGGATGTTATGGCAAATCGGGAGGTGAGTCAAGAGATTGCCGACTGCGTAGCGGGACTCTTCTATTCGCGGATCGTCTTTGAGTCTTGGCGGCTTTGCGTGAGCGCAGTCGACTAGCATCGGCGCCGATTTTCACGCAAAGCCGCTAAGACGCAAAGAAATGCTTACTCAGCACCGAGCACTTGAGCGACGGTTTCCTTCTTGAGACGGTTTCCCTTTCGATTGTTGTAATCGTTGAGTGAGATCTGCGGATCGCGCCACGCATCGAGATGTCCGACCTGGTGGACGCACTGGATGGTACACGTCGGTGCACACCATTTCTCGGTGATGTACTCGCGTTCCATGTCTTCGTAGGTGTATTCGAGAAGCGGGATACCAGGCGTACCTCGCTGCTGGGAGCACCAGCTTACGATGCCGCCTTCATCGACGTAGAGATAACGCGCACCGGCGCGGCAACGCCACTCGTACTCACCGCCGTCGACAAGCTGATCCTGAAACCAGTTCCACCGAGCGTAAGAACGCGTGCCCTTCGACTTGATCTCTTTGTAGACTTCCTTCTCCCGATCGGTCAGGCCTTTGTTCAGACCCATGTCGTCGTGAATAACGCCGACGGTCGAAGAGAATCCGAGTTCGCGTGCGCGATTCGCGATGATGAGCGCCTCGTCCGGATTAGCGACACCGCCACCGACGACCGAGTTGATATTAACTTTGAACTTCGCGTAGTCGCGAAGATTGACTAGCTTCTGATCGAGGACCTTGAGACTCTTCTTCGAAACGTCGTCCGGCGTGACGTTGTCTATTGAGATCTGGAGATAGTCGAGACCCGCCTCGTTAAGTTTTTTAACTTTCTCGGGCTGGAAGTAATAGCCGTTCGAGATAAGCCCGGCGATCATTCCGTGATGACGGATCCGCGCGATGATCTCGAAGATCTCCGGATGCATCATCGGTTCGCCGCCCGAGATAGTAATGACCGAAGTACCAAATTCCGCGAGCTTATCGATACGCTCAAGCATCGTCTCGATCGCCACCGGATCCGACGTCTTGTCGTACTCGTTGCAATACGTACACGAGAGATTACACCGGCGCATCGGCACGATATGCACGAGCACCGGATGTTTGGTGGACGCGAATGCACGGACCGTATGTCGTACGCCGCGTGTAAATCTGCTGAAACTGCTTGCTTTAGGCATCTAGATCAAAGGTGTAATTATAAAAGTTGAAAGCGGGGTTATCAAACAAGCGAAAAGGCTTCGGCACCCTGAAGCCGAAGCCCTTTACATTATTGCTTCGTACGCTCTTAACCTTTCACGAACGTAGTACCGGCAGGCGTATCGATCTTGAATTGACTCGCCTTGATGGTCGCATTCCTCTGAATGCCCGAAAGAAGAACGGTCGTCGTGTCGTTGTTCTTTTCAGTGACCTTTGCCTGAACAGGCATTCCGTTCGAATCCACCCACAAGTCAGCCGACTTGTAGTTTGCCGCTGTCTTTGGCTTAAGGACGAGATGCCAGGTATTGATGCCGCCGCTGACCGTCTCTTCTCCAACGTATTCCACGTCGTAGTTTGCACTCAGCTCAGCCTTCGACATTGTCATGAACGCCAGGGCCCCGGCTCCCTTCGGACCACCCGCCTTTGAATCTACCTTTCCGGTAATTGCCCGCTTCGTACCCGGCGTATAAATGATGTATTCGCCATTCGCGATCGCGAGATGCTCCTTCGGTTTTGTCCAATCGATCCTTAAATAGATCGCCTTCTGGGTACGGCCCGGGAGGTAATTAACCTCGCCGGTGTTTGTATCCGTCTCGCCAAGGGAGGCGTTAGTCTTCGCCAGCTGGATAGTGGATTTGAGACTAACAAGGGATTTATTATTGGTGTCCATCCGCTTCAGGATCTGTTGCAGGATGCCTTGTGCCGAAGCTTCCCCGGCAGACGCAGTGAATAGGATCGCTAACGCAATTGCCGGGAGTAAATATCTCATGTATTTCGTCATAAAAACTGCTACTCCTTAAACAAAAAAGTTAGAGCCTTATCGGTCCCTAACCCTGAAGGTTTAATAACCTATCGTAATTTCTACCGGATTTCAATCTCGTAAATCGTTTCGCCGGCCTCGGTCCGACGCTCACGCCACTCGATTATCTCAGCGTTTGGATTACCCGAAAGCTCTCTAACGCGGCGTTGAAGTACCGTTTTGTCAGGAGAAAAATCAGTTTGTTTGACGATCAACCTGGAGGTTTGCGTTGCAAGTGATTCATGACGATTGAACCACTCTTTTGGGGTAAGAAAGATAAAAGCGACGATAAGCAGGCAGAAGATCACATAAACCGACGTTTCGCGGCTGTAGCTCCAGAGGATGAATTTCTTAAGAAGCTCCATGAGTAAGGACGACAAACTTTAGTTTGTCGTATGCCCGAGCGACAAACTAAAGTTTGTCGTCCTAGTCGTCCGCCACAAGACCGTCACGCATACGAATGATGCGGGAGCAGACAGCCGCGGCTTCGGGGTTGTGCGTGATCATGATGATCGTCTGTTTATACTTCTGATTCAACTCGCGAAACATGTCGAGCACGATCTGCGAGTTCTCGGTGTCGAGGTTGCCGGTCGGCTCGTCTGCCAGAATGATCGCCGGACTATTGATGATCGCACGCGCGAGAGCAACTCTCTGTTGCTCGCCTCCCGATAGCTCGAGCGGCTTGTGATGCATCTTGTCCTCGAGTCGCAACATCCGCAGAACTTCCCGACGATTCTCAGGATTGCCGCCGCCGTTACCGAGATGGATCTTTTCCGCGAGCTTCAAATTCCCGTCAGCCGTAAGCGTTGGAAAAAGATTGAACCGCTGGAACACAAACCCGATCTTGCGACGTCGTATGTCGGTCCGCTTCGCATCGGACACCTTCGACAGGTCTTCCCCATCGATGATGATCGAACCGGTCGTCGGACTTAGTAGTCCACCCAACAAATGAAGCAGCGTCGACTTCCCGCAGCCCGACGGCCCCATGATCGCGACAAACTCACCCTCGCTTATCTCAAGCGACACACCGCGGAGCGCCGGCACCTCGAGTTTGCCGATCGAGTACGACTTCGTTAGGTTCTCCGTCTTTAGAACAGTTTTCACTCTACTGGAATCTGGTTGCCGTATTCTGGTTGGTATTGACCGGGCGACCGGCAGTCGCTTCCTGAAGCTTCTTGTCGAGGTCCACCTCTTCGAGGTCCCAGGTATTTTGAAGAACGAACGCGGTCGACGGATAGGTCTTACCGATCGTCACTTCTTCCGGGGTTTGATACGTCAGCTTCATCGAATACTTCTCTTGCGGTCGCGTTACGATGATCTGCAACGGGAGTCGTGTGTACTCACCCGTCGCCGTTAGATTTCCTTCCGCACCGTACGTGATGTCCGATTCGATCTCGCCGCGTGCGTCGAATATCTGCTGGCGGGCGAGACGAATCCCCCCGACGCGATCAAACCAAAAACGTCGCGCGATCACCAACTCGCCATTAGAACCTTTAGCAAATTCGTCGAGCAAATAATACCCGCGATTCACGCGACGCAAAGGCGACTTCTTCCCCTGCGTCGGATCCTCTTCGATCTGGAAGATGGTGCTGCGGGTATAAAGGTGACCGTCGTCCGTCGGTTTGACTAACATCGCGTCGGTGAAATGCTGCGGACGCAGGTTCGCAAACGCACTAACTTTCTTCAACGCTTCTCCGCCGCCCATATCAGCATTGTCGAGCTGCTTCTGGAGTTTGGAATAGTCGGCATTGTTCGTACCCATTACGAACTTCTTGCACTTGTCCCCACCGCCGCAGTTCAAGATCGCGACCCTGAACTTCTCGCCATCCGAGGTCATTTGTGCAACATCCGATTTGATGATCGGAAGCTGCACCTTCATCAATATGTTCGCCGGACGCTGTACGACGATCTCACCGTCAACCGACCGATAGACTTCCTTTCCACCGAACTGTGCAAACGAATTGTCCTCAAACTTGAGATACATCTTCGCCCGCATCGAACCTACCCGAGCGAACCGGCTTACTTCAGACATTAACTGGTCCTGGGTAGCGTCTTCGGTTTTCAAAAGTGTCGGGGTAGTGTCATTCGTCTTGATTCCACACCCGGACGCAAATATGACGGCGAGAAGCAGGATATAAAAATATGATTGCAAACTTCTCTTTTCGCTGAACATGTTCAGTTTTCGATGCCCTTGTAAATAATGCTGTTGTCCTATATGTATTCGCGGAATTAAGGGGCAAATCGTATCAAGTCGATGATAATAACATGCCGTAGAACATAAACCTAACTCAAGAAAAGACGCGGAAACGACGGGCTTTTGCCCACGTTTCCGCGTCAGTTGTCTAATCGGTCTAAGCTAAGCGCCGAAGACGCCGCTGCCTCGGGTGAGATAGTCCTGCATCGTGTACGCAAACATGATGGCCAACCAGAAGAAGCTAGCGATAGCTGAGAGCCAGATGAGTTTCGGACTCCAGTAGACATGCATGAAGAACAGCATCACGCAGGTCATCTTCGTGAACGCGATCAGCAGAGCGACGAGTGTATTAGCTCCCGGGAAAATACCGTCCATGTCGATGGTCGCAGCGTAGTAAGTGAGTATCGTTCCTACGACGAGCACCGCAAAGACTCCGAGGTATCCCGGTATCCCGATGTGTCCTTCACCCGATTCAATGTGTTTATCTGACATAAAGTAACTGCCGCCATGCGGCGAAAACTCAAACCAATTTCCTAATGCATGAAGTGCCGTCCCAGCAAATACAATAGCGGGAACAGGAATATCCAGACGATATCGACAAAGTGCCAGTAAAGTCCGGACATCTCTACCGGCGCAAAGTAGTCGTGGCTGTATGAGCCCAACCACGCACGCCACAGCAGCCATGTCATCAGTCCGAGACCGACGATCATGTGCAGCGCGTGCAGCCCCGTCATGACGAAGTAGATCCAGTAGAAGATCCGTACCTTGTCGCGGAACTTGTCGGGATCGATCTGACCGTTCGAAAAATAACCTATCTGTTCAGCCGCCGTCAGGTGATTTCCGTCAGGATCTTTCTGTTGCTGCTGGAACGCCTGATACGCGAGCGAACAGTCAGTCCATTGAAACTCGCCACGAGGATTCGGATGCTCGACGGGCGGTGCGTTGTGATCAACCTCCCAACAAGGTTTCGCATCGTGGTGTGCGGCGGGATCGGCCTTGATCTTTTTGTTCCAGCCAGCGACCGGAACCAATCCGTGGTTGTACTTGTCGGTATACTCGATCGTCTTAACACCAAGGAAAACCGCGCCGAAGAACATCGTCAGCAGGATCAGGATCACCTGCATGTTGCGATTGCCCTTCTGTGCGTAGAAAACCGTCAACGCCATCGTCAGTGAACTGACGATCAGGACCAGCGTGTTAAGACCGCCCCAGAAAGCGTCGAGGTGATTACTTCCCGCAGCGAAGGCCATCGGGAACCGCGAACGGAACACGAGGTACACGGTAAACAACCCGCCGAAGAACATGATTTCCTGCACGAGGAACATCCACATCCCGATCGAGACGCTTTCTTCCTGCTGCTTCATGTCCTCGAACTGGTGTTGCAGTCCGGGCTGATGGTAGTGATCTGCTGAATCGTGAGTTGCCATTTTAGATTTTGGATTTTAGATTTTGGATTCTTGAGTTCCGTTTGGAAGCGATGGATCGCCAACGCCACGGCAATCCAAAATCAAAAATCCAAAATCCAAAATCAACTTACAGTTGTCGCCAAATCTCTCTTTCGCGCCGCCTCGAGATCGAGGCCGCTTTCTTCGCCAAACTCGTACGCTTCCCAGGTAACGATCGGCGTCTTCTCAAAATTCTCCGTCGGCGGCGGCGAGCTTGTCCGCCACTCGAGTCCGGGTAGCATCCACGGATTGTCGCCCGCGGGCTTGCCGTAGATCAGCGAATGGGCCATATAGATGACCGGCATGATCAGACCGACACCGAGGACCGACGCACCGGCGGTCGAGAAAATGTTGAGCACCTGAAGCTCGGCCGGATACGAAGCGTAACGTCGCGGCATTCCCTGATAACCGAGAATGAACTGCGGGAAGAACGTCAGGTTGAACCCGATGAACACGAGCATCGCCGAGATCTTGCCCCAGAATTCCGAGTACATCTTTCCGGTCATCTTTGGCCACCAGTAATGGATCCCTCCGAGATACGCGATCACCTGTCCGCCGACCATGACGTAGTGGAAGTGAGCGACGACGAAGTAGGTATCCGTCAGGTGGACCGTCAAACCGATCGATCCCAGGAACAATCCCGTTAGACCGCCGATCAGAAACAGACCGAGGAAACCGATCGCATAAAGCATCGGCGTGTCGTATGACACTGAACCTTTGTAGAGCGTCGCGGTCCAGTTGAACATCTTGATCGCCGACGGAACAGCGACGACCATCGTCAGGAACGAGAACACCATCCCGGCGTAGATCGACTGTCCGCTAACGAACATATGGTGGCCCCAAACGAGGAAGCCGAACACGGCGATAGCGATCGATGAGAACGCGATGAACTCGTATCCGAAGATCTTCTTGCGAGAGAAGTTCGAGATGAGTTCGCTGATCACACCCATGCCGGGCAGGATCATGATGTAAACCGCCGGGTGCGAGTAGAACCAGAACAAGTGCTGGAACAGGATCGGATCGCCGCCTATCGATGGATCAAATATTCCGACGTGTGCAAAGCGTTCGATGGCGAGCATCAAAACCGTGATCGCGATGACCGGCGTTCCGAGGATCATCACGAGACTCGTCGCGTACTGTGCCCACACAAACAGCGGCATGCGGAACCAGGTCATACCCGGTGCACGCATCGTGTGGACCGTGACGATAAAGTTGAGTCCGGTCAGGATCGATGAGAATCCGTTGATAAAGATCCCGAGTCCGACCGCCATGACGTAAGTGTTCGAGAACGTCGTGCTGTAAGGCGTATAGAACGTCCAACCGGTATCGACACCGCCCTGCAAAAGAGCCCAGATCGTTAGGATTCCGCCAAACCAGTAAATATAAAGACTTAGAAGATTGATGCGTGGCAACGCAAGGTCCTTCGCACCGATCATGATCGGCAGGAAGAAGTTACCGAGAACGGCCGGGATCGACGGAATTAGAAAGAAGAAGATCATCAGCACGCCGTGCTGCGTGAAGACCTTGTTGTATGTTCCGCTTTCGAGAAGGTCGCTCGCCGGTGTGAGGAGTTCAAGACGGATGGCCGATGCATACATGCCGCCGGCAAAGAAGAACATCGACACCGTGATCAAGTACATGATCGCGATGCGCTTGTGGTCCTTCGTGAGCAGCCACGACTTGAGCGTATAGCCGTTCGTCAGGTAATTCGTTTTTGGCGAACCGGAGACTTCCGGGTGTATCGCGTCTTGCGTTTGCATAATCTTACTACCCTATCTGTTAGCGTTCGCCGGGGCGGCACTCTGACCGCTGCCCGCCGAGTTCGAGTTCGTTGAACGTGAGGCCGAATTCGAATTAGAAGCGGCCGAACTACTCGCCGACGAACTCGTCGTTCCCGTCACACCGCTCAGCGACTTGATGTACGCGACAAGAGCGACAAGCTGCTCTTCGGTCACTTGTCCCTTGAACGTCGGCATGATCGGTTGGAAACCTTCGACGACCTGACTGCTCGGATTGAGGATCGAGTTGCGAATGTACTCGTCATCGGCCTTGACCGTCGATCCACCGACAAGTTTCACATCGTGTCCGTAGATCCCCTCGAGCTTCGCACCGCGTTGCTGCGGACCGCCGGCGTGACATGAGGCACATCCCAGTTTTGTCTCAAACAGATCTTTGCCCTGCTCGACCGGTGTCTGACCCGACACATTTCCGCTGAGCCAGTTGTCAAAGTCGCGCTGTTCCATCACATAGACGAAACCGCCCATGCCTGAGTGGTTTAGACCACAGTATTCAGCGCAGAAAAGATGATATTTTCCGGGCTTTGTCGCCTCGAACCAGAGGTACGTATAGCGACCCGGAACGACGTCCGCCTTCGTTCTGAAAGCCGGGATCGAAAAGTCGTGAAGCACGTCTTCCGTCGTCATCGTCAGCTTGACGGTACGGCCGACCGGAACGTGAAGCTCGTTGATCTCGCGTTGTCCGGTGCTGTGCTGCAGTTTCCACATCCACTGCTTGCCGACGACATACACTTCCATCGCCGGATTTTCGGGCACGCGGTACTGGTTGTAATAAACGTACGCCCCGCCCAGGAAGATCGTCATCGAGATGATGAACGGGATTACAGACCATACCGTCTCAAGCATGATCGAGCCGTGCATCTCGTCGGGCGTCGCAAACTTCTCTCTCTCGCGATATCGGACAGCGAAGAAAAAGACCGCTATCACGATCGGGATCGTGAACGCCACGCTGATAAGGATCAGGTACGCGTACAACAGGTCAACCTGCCACGCGAACGTTGACGCCTGGTCTGGAAATAATGGAACCCACGAATTCGTCTGCATAATCTCAAGCCAGTTTCGTGTTTCTCGTACCTAGTTTCTGGTGACGATCAATCAAAACAAAAACTAGAAACATGGAACAAGAAACTAGGAACTAGTAACTTTCTTCCCTCTCCGCCAAAAAACAAATCCCATCGCACCCATGCCGAGCAACGTAAACACCGCACCGATGCGGATGAGGCTCAGGATCGCCAGACCGTACTTACCGGTCGCCGGGTCGTAGTGATAGCAGTAGAGCAACATCTGGTCTGCGGCACTTCCAACGCGGTCGTTGGCAGATTCCATAACGCCGAGTTTCAGGTCTCGCGGCGAATAGTCGATACCATAAAAATACCGTGACATCTTTCCGTGCGGTGTAACGACCATCACACCACCGGCATGAGCGAACTGGTCGCTCTTCTCGTCCCACCGGTAACTGAACCCCGCGGCTTTTGTAACCGCATCGATCGAGGCCTGCGTTCCAGTCAGGAAGTGCCAACCTTTCTCCGAACCCGGTCGGCCGTACCGTTCCATGTAGGCAGCCTTCTTGTTCTTCGCGAGGTTCGGCTTGTCGTTCTCGCGAACGTCAAAGCTGATGGCGACGACATCGAAATCTTTTCCGGAATCGATCGAGATCCCCTTTAGAGAACCCGTCAAACCGTTCAGGACTTCGTTACAAAGCATCGGGCATTCGTAGTAAACGAATGCGAGGATCACGGGACGTCCGCCTTCAAATATCTGACCAAGCTTTATCGTCTGGCCGTCTTCGTTCTTGAACTCGGTTTCCAGTGGAAGCTGTT
>DATEOJ010000327.1:0-4596 GCA_035274235.1 Pyrinomonadaceae bacterium | reverse complement strand
AGCCAAGGGTCTGTCTCCCGGTGAACCGAATTGCTGGATCACCGTCGAGGCTGCTCGCTGCGAGTACCACGTTCCCGCGTCGGGCCGGAACACAGTTGGGTCGAACTTGCCGTCGCCGTCATAATCACCAGGTGCAGGACTGTCGCCGACGGCTCCGAATGGCAGAGAGTAATAACTAAAATCCTCGCTTCGAAGAATTGACCAGACTCCCGTCGAAGGTCGGAAGAACGCGATGTCCGTCTTGCCGTCGCCGGTGTAGTCTCCCTGGACCGGTTTGTCCGTGGCTGTACCGAACGTCAGTACCATCACGCCCGCCGTCGATCTCTGCACCCACCACTGACCGTTCGAGGGACGGTAGATCGCGATGTCGGTCCTGCCGTCACCGTCGTAGTCAGCCGGGACGGGAATATCACTCGACGAGCCGAATCCCTGAATCGTCGTACCACCATCGCTCGAACGTCGGATGTACCACGCAGATGTTGACGGACGGAACACCGTTAGGTCTGCTTTCCCATCTCCGTCGAAATCACCGGGGACCGGAACATCGCCCGTCGTCCCGAACGGCAAGGAGAAGTATGAGAAGTCTTCCGATCGAAGAATGAACCAGACGCCGTTCGACGGCCGGTAGAACGCGATGTCGGTTTTCCCATCGCCGGTGAAATCGGCAGGCGTGATCAAATCGGTCGACGCACCGAACGTACCCACGGTTGTCTGACCGCTAGAACTCCTATTGATCCACCATTGACCATTCGACGGACGAAAGATCCCGATGTCAGCCTTGCCATCACCGTCGAAGTCGTATTGCGCCGTCCGCTTTATAAACGTAACGGTGTCATCCGTGCTTGTGGATGCGGTATTCGGATTCCCGAGCACGTCCTGCACTGTACCTGCAGGTAAGCTAACTCGAAGCTGTCCGCTCGAACGCAATCCGCCGACGGAGATCGTGTAAATGACGGGGCCACCAGAGATCGTGACATTAAGACCCGTCGTGTCGGTAGTCGATCCTGAGAAAGATATGTCTGCGGGTGCCAAACCGCCGACGCTCTCACTAAAGCTGGCTGTGAAACGGATCGATGGGGTCGACGTAGGATCGAGCTGATCTGCGGCCTGGTTGATTGTCACAGACGGAGCGACGTTATCCAGAGTTACTGAATTATCGACGCTCACCGACGCCATATTGCCATTGCCAGCATCGTCGGTCACAACGTCCGCGGGAACAGTTGCAACTACGGCTTGTCCATTACTGATCGCTCCCACCACGTACGCAGTAAAGGGTCCGTTCCCGACAATCGAAACCGTTGCGTTCGATACGTTCGCAGTAGAACTGACAAGAGATATATCGCCACCCTCGAGGCCGTAGACAATGTCGTTGAATGCGGTCGCAAAGGTTAAGGGTTGAAATCTTGTCGGATCGGGTTGATCGACCGTCTGATTTATCGTCGCCGCCGGCCCCAGCGTATCGATCGTGACGACTTTAGGCGCAGTTATCAGTACTGTATTGCTCGGCAGTGTCTGGCGTGCAACGTAGTGCAAATTAGTGTTGGTTGGAACATTAAAGTCGGACAATGAGACGGACGTGCCTCCAACCGTCGTGCTTGCCACAGGAGCGCCGTCGCGCAGAAGTTCCACGACCGCACCCGGAGTTACATCGCTGATGACGAAAGTAAGATCACGTCGATTTGTAATGTCGTCTGAACTGCTAATGCCCGAGTCGCTGGCCGGCTGGAGATCTGGAGCGTTATTGTCGAGGAACGTGTATACCGAACCGACGTCCGAGACGGAACCGATATCGTCGGCCGCGGCAGCAACCAGGACCATGCCATCGGACATAGCGACATTTTCGCCGAAGTAGTCGCTGAAACCCCCGTCCGCGGCAATCAGCTGCTGTTGCTCGGCCCAGACAGTTCCGGTCCTCAAGAACAGATAGGCGACTCCCTGTTCCGAATTGATAACGTCATTTGTGGGACTTCCGATCAGGATCTGGTTTCCCTCGATCGACACGTCTTTCCCAAAACCGTCATAGCTTGTTGCGTCGGAAGCGAGAAGCTTCGCTTGACGAGTCCACGTCGAGCCGGTGCGAGTGAATACGTAGACTGCACCCGCATCGGATCCCGAAGCAGTACTCTCCTCCGAAGCGCCGATAACGCATGTCTCGCCGTCGATGTCGACAGTGATTCCAAAATTCAGGCTATCGAACGGTTCTATTGAAGCCGGCGTAAGTTTCTGTTGATGTGACCACGTCGCTCCATCGCGAACAATTACATACGCCGAGCCGTGACGGAACGAGCCTCCATTCTCGGAGTCAGGTGACCCGATTAGAGCGTTATTACCGTCGATCGCAACACTGGAGCCGAACATCGAAAAGCCGGTCGGATCACTCGCCACTATCTTTGACTGTTCCGACCAAGTTTGCCCAGACCGCGTGAACACATAGGCCGAGCCTGCATTGTCCAACGAGCTGAAGTCATCGTTCGGCGCTCCGGCGAGGATCGTATCTCCCGAAATTGCAACGCTGTAACCAAACCAGTCTGCCCCGGCGCCATCGCTCGCCAGAAGCTTTTGCTGCTCCGTCCAAATGGAACCCGTTCGCGTAAATACGTAGACCGCACCGCGGTTCGCGGCCGTGCCGGAATCATCGAGGTATGAGCTCGCGACGATGGTATCGCCGTCTATCGCTACGCGGGAGCCGAATCCATCCGAAGTCGCGGCGTCTGAGGCGGTGAGCTTCTGCTGAAAGCTCCAGCCGGTTCCCCTTCTCACGAAAACATAAACCGCCCCATGGTCGAATGCTCCAGGCCCAACATCCACACCGCTCGCCCCAACGACAGCTGTATCGCCATCGACGGCGATGCTAGAGCCAAAATAATCTTGAAAGCGTCCATCAGACGCTCTCAAGCTTGAGCTGTATGCAAATAAGTTATCGCTCTCTTCGTTGAAGTTATGGGGCGCGGCCCAACCAGTCCCATTTGCTATACCAACTCCAAACGCAAGAACAAGAGACGCGACGAACGCGCAGTTAACACAGCGGTAAAACCACATACTCCTGTACCAATCCAAACTTGAATTAACTTGGGTTGTGAGGTCTTCCGGCTGGAACCCCGAAGTCAAAAACCCTAACACACGCACGACCAAACGTCTAGAAAACAAACCCCGAAATCTCGCCCTCAAGGATCGCAACAAGGAGAGTGGCGGGGAGCTGGCAGATTAACCATTCGCGACGCAAGAGAGCGATTCACCACCTTCTTGGTGGTGTTTCACGAATGAAGCTCGACTGGAACGCGACAAGCATACATCGTTACCGCAAGATGCGGGGTAAAAAGAAAGGCGGCTACAAAGCCGCCAGAATGATGAATCAATGTTAAACCCCGAGAGGTGCTGCTGATCAGCCCTCTTACGCACCCGCAGGGGCGATTCGTTCCGAAACTTCGGGTTCGCTTGCGGGGGAGATCTCGTCGGTCTCTCCGATCAGCGATTCGTCGACGAGCTTCTTCTGCTCGAGTTCGTGGATCGCGTACGAACCGGTTGCGGGTGATGCTGATGCGGCTCGGCCGACGTAGCGAAGTGTCGAGCCTTCGGGAACGATCTCCGAGAGTCTCGGCTCCATGAATGTCCAGCCACCCATGTTCTTCGGCTCTTCCTGTGTCCAGAAGATCTGCTTCGCATTCGGATATGACGCGAACACTTCTTTCAGACGAGCACCCGGGAACGGATAGAACTGTTCGACTCGTACGACAGCAACCACCCCGTCCGCCGAAGCGGCGGCCACCCCTCCTTCGGAAGGAGGGGAGCTTTTCTGACGAGCATCTTCGCGCCCGGCTTCGAGATCATAGAAGACCTTGCCGCTGCAGAGAACGATTCGTTTCACCGCGTTTCTGTCAGTGAGCGTTGCGTCGTCGATGACGGGTTGGAATCCACCTGATGTGAGCTCGTCCATCGTCGACGATGCGGCCGGAAGACGAAGCAGACTCTTTGGTGTCATCACGATCAGCGGTCTCACGATCTCCTGCTTTACCTGTCGGCGAAGCAAGTGGAAATACTGTGCGGGTGTTGTCGGATAACACACCTGAAGGTTGTTCTCCGCGCAAAGTTGTAAGTAACGTTCGAGACGTGCCGACGAATGTTCCGGACCCTGTCCTTCATATCCGTGCGGCAGGAGCAACACGAGACGACAGCGTTCGCCCCACTTGTCTTCCGACGCGGCGATGTACTGATCGATGATCACCTGAGCGCCGTTAGAGAAATCGCCGAACTGAGCTTCCCACGCGACCAACTCATCGCGTTCGTTGCTCACCGCGTACCCGTACTCGAACCCGAGCACACCCGACTCGCTGAGACTGCTATCGAAAACGTAGAAACGCGCGTTGCGGTTCTTGTCGCTCTTGAGTTCGCTCAACGGTGTCCAACGTTCACCAGTCAACGCGTCGTACATCGACGCATGACGCTGCGAGAACGTTCCGCGTCCCGAATCCTGACCGCTGATACGCACCGGATAACCTTCAACGACGAGCGATCCCGCTGCCATCGCTTCCGCAAATCCCCAATCCATCGGTACTTCGCCGGCTCCCATCTTCGCGCGACGTGCGAGCTGCCCGACCA
>DATEOJ010000326.1:0-8234 GCA_035274235.1 Pyrinomonadaceae bacterium | reverse complement strand
TACTGGATGTGGGACGCAATCAGGCGTGGCCGAGGTTTTGGGAAACGTTCGGCGAGGATCCGTATCTCGCCACCGTATTGGGAACGGCGTTCGTCCGTGGTCTGGAAGGTAACGATGTTTCGAGCGGTAATCATGTCGCATCGAGTTTGAAGCACTACGTTGGATACAGTCTTCCGCTCACCGGTCGTGACCGAACACCTTCGTGGATTCCGGAGCATTATCTCCGCGAATACTTTCTGCCCCCCTTCGCTGCAGCGATCGAAGCCGGTGCGCGGACCGTGATGGTCAACTCCGCCGAGATCAACGGCGTGCCGGGTCACATCAATAAGCACCTGATGACTGACGTCCTGAAGGGCGAAATGGGTTTCGACGGCTTTATCGTTTCGGATTGGGAAGACATCAAAAAGCTCGCGACCCAGTGGAGAGTCGCCGCAGACGAGAAGGAAGCGACCCGTCTCGCGGTGCTGGCGGGGATCGACATGAGCATGGTCCCGCTCAGTTACAGCTTTAGCGACGATCTCATCGCGCTCGTAAAAGAGAAGAAAGTTCCGATGACGCGGATCGACGATGCGGTTCGTCGGATCCTGCGTGTGAAATTCGAACTCGGGTTGTTCGACAACGCCATGCCCGACACGTCGCTTCGCGCGAATCATGGTCGCAGCGAGTATGGCGAGGCGGCATTGAGTGCGGCTCGAGAATCGATCGTGCTGCTAAAGAATCAGAACAACGCATTGCCGCTGTCGAAGACCGCGAAGGTTTTGGTGACAGGTCCGACAGCCGACTCGCTCATCTCGCTCAACAACGGATGGACATACGTCTGGCAGGGAAGCGAACCGGGCCTGTATCCGAAAGACAAGCCGACGATCCAGAAGGCGATCGAGTCTAAGCTTGGTTCAACGAACCTTAAGTACGTACCCGGGACGAGAATCGTGCGTCGTGCGAATAGTCCGTCGAACTCGAACCCTACGGATATCGATGAGGTAGTCGATATCGACGCGGCGGTCAGTGCCGCGAAGGATAGCGATGTCGTCGTGCTTTGTCTTGGCGAAGGTTCTTACACCGAACACCCGGGGAGCATCGCCGATCTCACGTTGCCGGATGTCCAACTCTCGTTTGCGGAGAAGATGATCGCGACGGGAAAACCGGTGGTTCTGGTTCTGTCGGAAGGACGTCCGCGTGTGATCAGTCGGATCGCGGATAAGGTGAACGCGATCGTACTCGCACCGAATCCTGGTAATGAAGGTGGTCGCGCGATAGCGGATGTTCTCTTTGGCGATTACAACCCCGATGGAAAACTTCCGTTCACGTATCCGCGTTCGCCCGGTTATCTCACAACATACGACGCGAATGTTTTCGAGCGGGTGATGGATTCGCGCAAACTTCCGACATTCCAGCCGCAGTTCGAGTTTGGTCACGGGTTGAGTTACACGACGTTCGAGTACTCCGACCTTCGTGCTCTGATCGCCATGGAACCGGCTCGCACAGTTGGCGTGTCGCTGAACGTGACCAACACCGGTAAGCGGGCTGGGAAGGAAACGGTGATCGTGTACATACGCGACGAGGTCGCGAAGTTGACGCCGGCTGCAAAGCGCGTAAGGCGTTTTGCGAAGGTCGCTCTCGCACCGGGCGAAACGCGTCAGCTCGGTTTCACGATCCGTGCTGAGGAACTCGGTTACTATGGTCTCGATAACAAGTTCGTTTTTGAGCCCGGCGATTTTACCGTATTCGTCGGAGGACAGTCGGCGAAGTTCACTCTTAAATAGTTTATGAAAGACATCTCTCTTCTCCGTTACGTGTTTTCCGTGCGTTCCGTGTATTCAGTGGTTCGAGCAAGAATCACGGATTACACCGGACGAGGGAAAAACACGGAAAGGATTCGTCGCATACTCTTCGTTGTCCTCGTCGTAACGGCTGGTTCCGTTTACATGTCGGCCCAGTCACCGGACATCTTTAAAAGGAAAGAGATCGAAAGCCGGATGCTCAAGGTCGCGAAGTGGCAGCTTGCCAATCCGAAGCACGAGCCATACGACTGGACCAACGGCGCATTTTACGCGGGCGTCTTCGCTTCGTATGAGACGACCAAGTCGAAAGAGATTTGGGATGCGATGGTAAAGATGGGTGAGACGAACAAGTGGGGACCCGGTCGACGGTTCGATCATGCCGACGACATCGTCATCAATCAAACCTATCTCGACTTGTATCGCATCACGAAAGACAAGAAGATGCTTCAGCCTACTATCGATGTCGTGGCGCGTATAAAGTCGGAACCGAGTAGGGAAGTCGAGAAGAACGGGATCATCTGGTGGTGGTGCGACGCGCTGTTTATGGCGCCTCCTACTTTGGCAAAACTCGCTGCGATCACCGGCGACAAAAGCTATCTCGATTTGAACGACAAATTCTTTCGCGAAACCTACGACCGCCTCTACAACAAAGAGGAGCGACTCTACGCGCGAGACGCGTCTTACCTGATCAATGCGAAGGGTGAAGGCAAGCGCGAGGCTAACGGACAAAAGGTTTTCTGGAGTCGCGGCAACGGTTGGGTCGCGGGTGGATTGGTTCGCTTGCTGAAGGAACTTCCGAAGGATCACCCGACCCGCGAGTTTTACGTAAAGCAGTATCGCGACATGATGGACCGCGTCGCCGGTCTGCAACAGCCGGATGGACTCTGGCGGTCGAGTTTGCTCGATCCCGCGTCGTATCCGGGCGGTGAAAGCAGCGGCACCGGTTTCTACACTTATGCGATGGCGTGGGGTATCAACAACAAGATGCTCGACAAGAAAAAATTCCTGCCGGTCGTAAAACGCGCATGGACGGGGCTGAATACGCTCGTCCACACAGACGGCATGGTCGGTTGGACACAGCCGATAGGCGCCGACCCGCGTCGAAATTTCAATGCGGATAGCTGGGAAGTGTACGGAGCAGGTGCCTACTTACTCGCCGGCTCGGAAGTAGTGAAGTTGAAGTTGTAGCCAACACGCAGCTCCCCGTTTTAGCGCGTTGTCAATGGACTGGAACGCAGGCGTCTCGCCTGCGAATGGTAGTCCTTCGAACTATTAGTACACGCAGGCGAGACGCCTGCGTTCCGGTCCGTTGGCGTGACGCCAACTCTCTTTCGCCGCCACGTTCCGCTCTCGAAATAAGGTCGACACCACCGCGAGCAATTTCAAATTTCAAATTTCAAATTTGAAATCTGAAGTCCGAAATTTGAAGTTGAAATAACTAAGACCGGAGAGTTCCATGGGAACCCCCCGGCCCGTTGCCGCTCCTTGCCCCCGCGAGGAGCAACATCTTTAGCCGCCCGTCAAAACAACGTGCGGAAAAAATTCAACTTTTCAGCCAAAATTCCTCGCATGTTTTTCGGTGGTTCAAAACCCGGGAAATATTGCCTTCCGAACGGGCTGCGAACGTCGGCGAATTCGAGGTACCGTCGGGAGCCCGAAGGCAGATCCCGACGAGGTTCGTCGCACCCGGTTCGCCGACCAATCGACCGTCGAACGCGCCCAGCAGATTCACCGACGGTTCGGCGGTGAACGGACGCGAAGTGGCCGAACCCGGGCCACCAACGGTCGGATCCGAATCGATATGAAAATTCTGCGGAGCCCCACTTTGCATCGTGAGCGGCCCCGCGATGGGGAAGGCACCGAAGATCCCGAGTCGGCAAAAGGTGACGCCGGACATGACGTCCGCGCTGCGAAGAACGTCAAAATTTGCCGGCGTCAACCCGCCGGGGGAATTGAAGCTGACGATAACCACGCCGACCGTTGCATCGTTCGCAAGTCCGGCACTCGGGCCTAATGCCGCTGTCCGGATCTGAGCTATTAAAAGCCCACTGATTGCGAGAGTGATTAAAGCTACCTTCCGACGCGTTCCGTTCACCGTGTCCCCCCTGGTTATCGTATCTGTCATGAGGATAGACGTTGAGGTTTGAGGAAAACTTGAGCGACCGGTTGAGGTGGTTGAGGCAGACTTGAGTGGAAAGCTTGTTTTAACCCAGAGACCGCGGAGAAAAGCTGAAAAGCCACCTCCGCGATCTCCGCGTCCCTGCGTTAGAACAAGCTACGAGATTAACTCGCGATAGAGGCGGCGGGTCTCGGCAGACGGTTCGATCCTGAGTTCGTCGTGCAGAAGTGAGCACATGCTGTCGAAGTGTTTTCTTACCGCAACGGGTTTTCCTTGTGCGGCAAGGACCTTCATTGTGAGACGGTGCATGTCTTCGCGATATGGGTCGTCGCGCAGAACCTCGCCCGCGAACTTCAAAGCATCGGCCCACCGTTTTTCCGCGACCGAGAGCTTCGCGAGCGCCGATAAAACTCGTCCCGCTTGTTCGGCGTAGTATCCCCGACGTTCCTCCGCCCATGTCTCGTAAACACCCGACATAAACTCGCCGCGATACGACCCGTACGCCGACTCGAGGCTTGCGCGGAATCGTCCGCTGTCCTTTTCACGCTTTGCCTTCTCCGCCTCGGCGATGAAGTGTTCGAACTCTTCCGAGTCGATCGAATAAGAAAGCTCCGGATTCAGTTGGTATGCACCGTCGCGAAAGACAACGAAGTTCTGTTTGAAAGACTGACGGCTGTTGAGCGCCTTCCGCATATGCGAGATCGTCGGATGAAAGTTCTTCTCGACCGTCGCCGGCGCCTCGTCGCGCCAAAACTCCTCGATGAGGACTTCCTTCGGAACACGGCGATGCTTGCTCGTCGCGATGTAACAAAAGATGTCGCGAGCACGACGCGTGGTCCATGCGTCCGGTGCGAACGGATTCGCGATGTCGCGAAAGATCTCGATCGGACCGAGGACGCGTAACGTCAGATCAGTGATGGGTGCCGATGCTTCGGTGCTTGCTCCGACGTCTGGTGTAACCGAACGTTCGGCCGAAAGCTCTTCGCGAAGATCCATCGGAAGCCGTTCGAAGATCTCCTCGGTTCCGAAGATAGACGGATTGCGGCGGATCTCGCGACGTAGCCAGTGTTCGTAATCGAACCGGGCGGATAGATCGAGAGCCCTTCGCGCCGCATCCACCATCTCTTTTGGACGATCCTGTGCGAGACGCGTCTCCGCAAGGAGCATCGCCGCTAAGGCCTCGTCATAGTGATGATTCCGAGTGCTGAAAAACTCAAGCAATTCCTCGATCCTTTCAACTAGTCCGTCCAGCTTACCTTCGGCCAAATCGACTTGGGCGAGTCGGAGCCGCGCCGTGCGGAGCTCGAGGGGGTTCCCGCTTGCCTCTCTCGAAGGAATCAAGCTTTCCAGCAAAGAGCGCGCTCTGACGTTATCGCCGCGCAGACGATAGAAGACGGCTCGTTCCTCGTTCAACTCTTTCGTCGCGACATCGATCTCGGCCTCTTCATAGGCGTTGAGAGCTCGCTCGTAAAACTCCTCGGCGTGAGCGAAGTCGTCCTTCTCGCGATAGAAGTTTGCATATGCTTCGAAAATCTCACCGCGGAGGAAACGTAGATTGTAGAGCTGGCAAAGCTCGAGCGCGCGATTTAGGTGATGCTCGGTCTGATCAAACTCCCCGCGATAGAGATGGAGTCGCGCGATGTTGAGATGACCGATCGCTTCCTGCGGCAACTGCTTGTCTGGTTGGCCGGCTCGAAAGATACGCTTGAACCAACGTAAAGCCTCGCCGAAGTCGCCGCGGAAACCGGGAGCCAGCGCGAGGTTGTGCGTTACCAAGCGAATGTATTGCTCGTTAGCGAACTGCTCCGCCAGCTCAAGCGCGACGCGAAACTGCTGTTCCGCCTCGCCCCATTTTCCTAGCACGACAAGGCAAAGCCCGCGCGTGTTCGCGCATTTCATGAAAGTCTCGGACGTCTGCGGGACCAATGCCTCTGCTCGTTCAAGCAGTTCGAACGCATCTGTCGGTCTACCCCGTCGGCGTGCGAGGCTTGCGAGCGAGTGGAGAGCATCGGCTTCACCGACGGAATCTCCCGAATCACTCATCAACTTCACTGCACGATTTAGCAGCGTCGACGATTTCTCTGTTTCCCCCTGCAAACGCGCGATCTCCGCTTTGTGAAGCAGCGCTCTCGGAAATCGGTCGAGGTTTTCTTCGGGGACTCGTTCTACAAGAAAACCAAGCGTTGTGAATGCACCGGCCGCGAACCATTCGTTTCCCGTATCGGCGATCACCGCTGCGGCCCGATCAAAGTTGCGAGCGTCGAGAAGGTAAGGCAATGCCATCTCCCACTTCCGGTCGGCGAGGAAATACTCCGCGATGCGATTTCGCTCTTCGGCAATACGAGCCTGACCGTGTTCCGCACGTAGCCGCCGAACGAGAAAATCACGAAACAGCGGATGGAACCGGTATTCCTCATTCGAGTTGCCGTCACCGGCGACGGTCAAGAAAACATTCTTCTGAGCAAGTTCGGGCAGTACGGCCGAGCAGCGGAGCTCCGGAAACAGAGTGCTGCAGAGATCGAGTTGGAGAGATTCGAGGAGCGAGAGGCTCATCAACAAAGAACGCGTCTCGTCAGACTCGCGTGCGAAGACTTCTTCGGCGAAATAATCGAAAATGTCTTTCTCAGATAACTGCAGGACGTGGAGCAGGTCGAGCGGGGCCGCGTCGTTCGCCGAATGCATTTCCTGTTCGGCGACTTGCCTTACGAGCTGCAACGCGGTGATCCAACCGTGAGTGCGTCCGCGATACTCCGCGATCTCGGTGTCCTTTAGATCGACGCCCAATGTCTTTCGAAACAGCTCACGCACTTCATCGTCCGTGAAGAGCAAGTCGTCGCGACCGATGACCAGAGCCGCCGACTGCGTCCGCCGGCGCATGATGGCAAGCGGCGGAAGATCGCGTGTCGTAATGATCAGGTGGACGAGGTCCGATGAGTATTGGAGCAGGCGGTCGACGATCTTATGGACGACAGTGTCGCGGCCGATGTGATGATAGTCGTCGAGGACGAGGATAAACGGCTGTTCGACGAACTGAAGGATCTCGTTGATCAGAAGATCAGCAGCTCGCTCCGGAACTCGAAGCATTTCTTCGCTCGCCTCGCTGAGATACGGAAAGATCGCCTCGCCGAATTCCGGATAGAGGTTCTTGATCCCGCGAGCGACATAACCGAGAAAGACGACCGGATCGGCGTCGGTGTGATCGAGCTGATACCAGACGGACTTTCGATTCTGATTGCGGACGAAATCGGCGACGAGGGTCGTCTTTCCGCAGCCTGCATCGGCGGCGACCATCGTTATCGGCGCACCGATATTTGCTTCGAGTCTTTCAGTAAGGCGTGGTCGCTCGAGGAGCTTTGAGACCGCGCGAGGCGGTAGCAGCTTGGTGCGAAGAAAGAAGTTTCTGTCCTGCATCTGGGACTGTTGAGTCGTTGCAGGCATTATGGCATATCAGTTTGTCAGGCGCGCGACACGAGACCTTCCGCATACTCCGTAAGTTTTGATGCACGGCCAAATGTTGTCGAGTGTGCTCGTTCCGCCTCTGACCGTCGGAGCCCACGTATGGTCATCAGTCTGACCGTCTCTGAAAGATCAAACGCGAGAACTTTTTCGTCGAGGACATTGAGTTGTTGTTTCGAACGCATCCGCCAAAGCGGGTTCGGAGGCTTGCTTCGACACAGCAGCAGAATGTGCACGTTTTCGGGAAGCGACGACAGGAGCAAGCCAAAGAACTCGCCGAACCATGGTGCGTCGAAAAGGTGATGGATCCCGTCGAGCACGATGAGCAGTGGCTTGTGCACAAGCACTGTTTCCGTCTCAGCCAGAACGTCGATCAGGAATGACGCGATCGAAGGCTGTGAACCGTCCGAGTCGGCCCGGACAAAGTCGCCGACTTTCATCTCGCTTCCGACGGTCTTTAGCAAACACGCCGAAAAGTAGCTCGCAAAAACGCTCCATTCCGCATCAGTAGATTCGACCGAATACCACGCAACGTTATCTTGTGATCGCGCGTAGGCCGCGGCCATCACCGTCTTGCCCGTTCCCG
Source organism: Pyrinomonadaceae bacterium (assembly GCA_035274235.1). Classification (GTDB taxonomy): domain Bacteria; phylum Acidobacteriota; class Blastocatellia; order Pyrinomonadales; family Pyrinomonadaceae; genus OLB17. The sequence continues at coordinate 292 of DATEOJ010000326.1, read as the reverse complement.
CCCTCCCGGAAACGAGCGTCGCGGGGAACTCGGCGGCGGACCGGTCGAGCAATTCGTATAGTCGCGGTCGCTTGATCGCACGTCGACAAGTTGGGATAACCAGCTTCTCGTTTAGGAGGTGAACATCGTCGCGTTGTCGAGAGCGGAAGGACAAGCGGCTCGCCGGTGTGTAGATCTCGCCGGAGTCTATATCGCTATCGAGGAAGTAGGTCATCATAGGTAGCCGGAGTACGCCGATCGGCGTACACGTACAAGGTATAAAAGCCCACTTGAGGAAAACTTGACCCGCCTC
>DATEOJ010000325.1:0-3823 GCA_035274235.1 Pyrinomonadaceae bacterium | reverse complement strand
ATCGGTCAGATGCTGACGCACCACGCATCGAATGGCTGTAATCTCCAAACCGGAGATCTGATGGCCACCGGCACGGTCAGCGGAAAAGAAAAATCGGAACGCGGTTGTCTCCTCGAACTCACCTGGCGCGGAACCGAACCACTCGAACTCCCGTCCGGCGAGCAGCGTCGTTTCCTCGAAGACGGCGACGAAGTGATTATGCGCGGTTACTGCGAACGCGAAGGCTTCCGACGCATCGGTCTCGGCGAATGCCGTGGAAGGATCTTACCGGCACGGTAGTTTTTAACGCAGAGACCGCGGAGCACGCAGAGAAGTTTTTGCCCGCGAATAACGCTGATAATGCGAATGAAGAGAAAAGATTCGCGTCATTGGCGTGATTCGCGGGCAAAAAATGCGCGGCTACTGCGAACGCGAGGGCTTCCGACGCATCGGTCTCGGCGAATGCCGTGGAAGGATCTTACCGGCTGGGTAGTTTCTTAACGCGGAGCACGCAGAGAAGTTTTTGCCCGCGAATAACCCTGATAATGCGAATGAAGAGAAAAGATTTGCGTCATTGGCGTGATTCGCGGGCAAAAAAACTCCGCGATCTCCGCGGTCTCTGCGTTAAAAATCCCCTCTTTGCTAAACTTCAATCGTGAGCTCAACACAAGCGGCAACAGTCCAACGCATTGTTGGTGATTCGAGATCAGATGACTCGCCTGACGTCCTCGCGGTCGAAGAGCCGCTTGAGATACGCATCGGATTTCCCGACGGTGCTCATCGCGCGATCTCGATCACGATGCGGACTCCGGGCGACGACGGCGAACTCGCGGCCGGGTTCTTGTTCACCGAAGGCATCATCAAATCTCCCGACCAAATCCGCCAGATCCGGCATTGCGGCTTGAAGATCGGTAAGCAGAAGACAACTGTCGACCGGGCCGCCGCTCTCAACTCGAACACCATCCGCGTCGATCTCGCCGACAACATCGACCTCGATCTCAAAAGTCTCGAGCGACACTTCTATACAACATCGAGCTGCGGCGTTTGCGGGAAGAGCTCGATCGATGCGTTGCAAACGAAAGCAGCGAGTCTGTCCGCGGACACGATCCGGATCAGCTCTGACTTTGTTCACAATCTCCCGGACCGGCTCCGTTTGGCGCAAGATGTTTTCGATAAGACGGGTGGGCTGCACGCATCCGCGCTTTTTAATGTCGACGGCGAACTCGAGTTGCTCCGCGAGGACGTCGGGCGTCATAACGCCCTCGACAAAGTGATCGGCGCAAAATTCCTCAACGGCGAACTTCCGCTCGCGAATAAAATTCTCCTCGTCAGCGGTCGTGCAAGTTTCGAATTGGTGCAAAAAGCGCTGATGGCCGGGATCCCGATACTTGCCGCGGTTGGTGCTCCGTCGAGCTTGGCGGTCGAACTTGCAACTGAATTCGGGATGACGCTAGTCGGGTTTGTGCGAGATGGCTCGTTTAATGTTTACTCCGGCGCGCACAGGGTCTAGCAGGTAATGCCTGATGATTGTTAGCAAACAGCTGATAGCTGACAGCCGTCAGCTGACGGCTAATACCGTAAAGGTTTTTCATGAAACTTCGAATAAAAGGAAACTCGATCAGACTCCGACTGTTGCGAAGCGAGGTCGAACGGTTTGCAGCCGAAGGGAGAATCTCGGACGAGATCAGCTTCGGCGGAAACGCCCTGCGATACACGCTTCTCGCATCCGACACTGCGGCGACCCATGCGGCGATGGGAAACGGCGAGATCACGATCACGATCCCGCAGAACACGGCGACGGAGTGGACAATCTCCGATCAGGTCGGTATTGAAGCCGAACACCCGATAGGCGAAGGCAAGATATTGTCGATCCTGATCGAGAAAGATTTTGTTTGTGTCGGACGTCCCGATGATCCCGACCGCGCTGACGCATTCTCCGCTACATGAACGAACATGAGAGCGAGCTCGAAGTTACCGGACCGCGCGATGCGGCGGCGGGTCGGACCGCGATTGCGGAGACGATGAAGAACGCGCTCGGTAAGATGGGCGTTGTCCGCGGAACGCGCGGTCTGCTGAAGCTCAATCAAAAAGGCGGGATCGACTGCCAATCCTGCGCATGGCCGGATCCTGACAAGCGGACCGTAGCCGAGTTTTGCGAAAGCGGTGCAAAAGCGTTGGCGGATGAAGGTACGACCGAGCGTTTGACCCGCGACTTTTTTGCAAAGTACTCGCTTGCCGAACTCGCCAAGAAAGACGATTACTGGCTCAACCTTCAAGGACGCCTGACCGAACCCGTCGTCGTTCGCAAAGGCGCGACCCACTACGAACCGATCTCCTGGACCGACGCCTTTCAACTCATCGCCGGCGAACTCAATTCGCTCGACTCACCTAACGAGGCGATCTTCTACACCTCCGGCCGGACGTCGAACGAAGCTGCGTTCCTATATCAACTCTTCGTCAGACAGTTCGGGACGAATAACATGCCGGATTGTTCGAACATGTGTCACGAATCGTCGGGAGTCGCGCTCACCGAATCGATCGGTCTCGGGAAGGCGACTGTTCGCCTTGATGACTTCGAGCAGACCGACCTCGTTATCGTCATCGGTCAGAATCCCGGGACGAACGCTCCGCGGATGATGACGTCGCTCGAGCAAGCGAAGCGTGCCGGTGCACGTATGATCGCGATCAATCCTCTACCCGAAGCGGGCCTTCTGAATTTCGCCGATCCGAATCCACAACATTATCCGAATCCTCTAACGTATCCGCTCGCCCTTCTTCGGAACAAGAGCGTTGCTCTTGCCGATTTGCATCTGCCCGTTCGTATCGGCGGCGACATGGCGGTTCTCAAGGGAATGATGAAGATCATGCTCGAGCATGAACGATTGGAGCCGGGTACCGTTTTTGATCATGAGTTTATCGAGCAGAGAACCGAGGGCCATTCGGAGTTGATCGCAAGCCTCGATGCAACCAGCTGGAACGACATTCTCGAGTCGAGCGGTCTTTTGCGTGAGCAGATCGCCGAGGCCGCACATCTGTTTATGTCTGCGGGTCGCGTGATCACGTGCTGGGCGATGGGATTGACGCAACACAAAGCCGCGGTCGCGACGATCCAGGACATCGTGAATCTGCATCTGTTGCGAGGACAGATCGGCAAATCGGGAGCCGGCTTGTGTCCGGTGCGCGGTCACTCTAACGTTCAGGGTGACCGGACGATGGGGATCTGGGAAAAGATCAAGCCCGAGTTCGCCGAGCGACTCGAAACGGAGTTCACTTTTAACGTGCCGCGAACCGATGGGTTCAATACCGTTGAGAGTATCGAGGCAATGCGTGATGGCCGCGCGAAGATCTTCTTCGCGATGGGCGGAAACTTTGTGAGCGCCTCGCCGGACAGCGAGGTCGTGCACGACGCATTGAAACGATGTCGGCTGACCGTTCAGGTGATAACCAAATTAAACCGTACGGCTATTGCGACCGGGACGCAGTCGTTGATCCTCCCGTGTCTCGGGCGTTCGGAGATCGACATGCAAGCAGACGGCGAACAATTTGTTTCGACCGAAAGCACGATGCTAAACGTGCAGACCTCGCGCGGGATCTTTCCTCCGGCATCCGAACAACTTCGCAGCGAACCGTGGATCATCGCGCAGCTCGCGAAGTCGACGCTTGGTTCTCGTTCGACGGTCGATTGGGACGCCATGGTCGCGAATTACGATCGGATCCGAGACGCGATCGCGCGCACGGTCGACGGTTGTGAGAATTACAACGAACGCGTCCGACCGGCCGGAGGTTTTTATCTCCCGAATCCGCCGCACGAAGGGCGTTTCGCGACGGCATCGGGTAGGGCACA
>DATEOJ010000324.1:0-3826 GCA_035274235.1 Pyrinomonadaceae bacterium | reverse complement strand
CGCCGCGAAGGTGGAAAGTTATTCCTTAAGGGCGATCGTTGTTTCAAGCCCTCATGTGCGATCGAGAAACGCGGAACCAACCCGCCGGGACAGCATGGAGCTGCCCGTCGCAAGATGCTTGCCGGATATGGGCAGCAGCTTCGCGAGAAGCAGAAGGTAAAGCGCATTTACTTTATCCTCGAAAAGCAATTCCGTAATTATTTCGAAAAAGCGCTTCGTCAGAAGGGCGTTACCGGCGAGAACCTTTTGTTCATGCTTGAGCGACGCCTTGATAACGTCGTTTACCGTTCGGGTTTCTCGACCTCGCGCCGTCAGGCTCGTCAGCTCGTCAATCACGGGCACGTTGAAGTCAACGGACGAAAGGTCGACATTCCCTCGTTCCAGGTGAAGCAGGGCGACGTCGTTCAGGTGAAGGAAAAGAGCCAGAAGAACGCGCACGTCGAGGGAGCATGGTCGACAGCTGCGGGACGCGGCCGTCCGGGCTGGATCTCGACCGCTGACAAAGACCTCAGCGTTTCGATCTCGTCGCTGCCGACACGTCAGGATATCGATCAGAATATCAACGAACAGTTGATCGTTGAGTTGTACAGCAAGTAGTCGACATTAAGGTTGGCCGAAGTATCCGGGTTTTTAGAAAGTTTGTTCTTGCTCGCTAGACCCGGGGACAAAGCCAACCTCGACATCATTTTAAAAAGAACACTATGACACAAAGCAATAACTGGACTGATTTTCAAATGCCGAGCCGCCTCAACGTCGAGACCGATACGTTGACCGACCGGTATGGCAAGTTCTACGCTCAGCCGTTCGAACGCGGGTTTGGTACGACTATCGGTAACTCGATCCGCAGGGCTCTGCTCTCGTCGATCGAGGGTGCTGCAGTCACTGCGGTTAAGATCGAGGGTGTCGAGCACGAATTTTCATCGATCAAGGGTGTGGTTGAGGACGCGACGGACGTCATTCTCAACTTGAAACAGGTTCCGTTCCTCCTCCACGGTGGCGGTTCGAAGACGCTGACCATCAGCAAGAAAGGCTCGGGCGAAGTTACCAGCGCCGACATCAAGGGCGACGCTGACGTCGAGATCCTCGATACAAGCATCCACATCGCGACGATCAGCGGCAGCGGTTCGCTAAACGTCGAGATGCGATTGAAGCGTGGTCGCGGTTACGTTTCGGCTGAGTTCAACAACGATGAGGACCTCTCGGTCGGATACATTCCGGTCGACTCTGTTCACACTCCGATCCGTAAAGTTAATTACAACGTCGACAAGACGCGTCAGGGTTCGAACACTGAGTTCGACAAGCTGACGATCGAAGTCTGGACCGACGGTTCGGTCAAGCCTGAAGATTCGATCGGCCTCGCCGCAAAGCTGGTGAAAGATCACATGTCGATCTTCATCAACTTCGAAGAGGAAGAAGAGGAATACAAGTACGAAGACATCGCGCGTCCGCCGCTGATGCGTAACGATCTCCTCGACAAGCCGGTTGACGAGCTTGAGCTTTCGGTTCGCTCGTACAACTGCCTGAAGAACGCCGACATTCGTTCGATCCGCGACCTTATCAAGCGTAGCGAGAAGGACATGCTCGGTACTAAGAACTTCGGTAAGAAATCGCTGACCGAGATCAAGGACCTCCTTCACGGGATGGGACTCGACTTCGGTATGGACTTTGACGAGCAGGGAAATCCGATCCCGGGCTCGGGCGGACGGGATTTAGATTAATTGAAGTAAAGGCCTATAGGTCCTACGGGACCTATAGGACCTACAGGACCTATGAGACATCAAAAGGCACACAGGAAACTGGGACGCACAACCGAGCACCGCATGTCGATGCTCCGGAACCTCGCGACCTCGCTTATCAACGCTGAGAAGGAACATATTGTGACGACCGTCGCGAAAGCGAAAGAGCTCCGTCCGTTCGTCGAGAAAGCGATCACACTCGGTCGCAAAGCCCAGTCGCTCACCGGTGACAATGCCGGTGTTCAGGAGGTTCACCTTCGCCGTCAGGCGGCCCAGTATTTCCACGCCGGTAACAGCACGTTCAAAGAGGCGGCGAGCCGTTTTCGTGGCAAGAAGGGTGAGGCGAAAGATCCGATCGAAAGAACCGCGGGTGTCGCTGCCGTGAAGCGCTTGTTTGACGAGCTCGGCGTGCGATACAAAGATCGCAACGGCGGTTATACCCGAATCATCAAGCTTGGCCGACGGTCGGGCGACAACGCTGAAATGGCGGTTATCGAGTTGGTTGACAATCCGCGTGAACTGGCCGCAAAAGGCTAACGACTGAAAAAGGAGCGATTACACGATGAGTGACAATACGGCTTCTGCGCAGGCGAAAGAGTTGGATAAGGTGGTTACAAAGAAGCGGGGATCAAAAAAAGACGTTAGCGACCCGTCGCTCAACATGGACGAGCTGCGTGACCTCGCGGCTCTGATCGACGATCACGGTCTGACCGATTTCGAGTTCGAGAACGAGAACATTCGCGTGCGAATGAGCAAGATGACCTCGCCGCCGGTTGTACATCACGCGGCACCGGTTCAAGTCGCGACCGCACCGGTTGCTTCTTCAGCAGCTCCCGCCAAGGCTGAGGCCGACACCGCAGCAGCTCCAGCGGCGTCAGCAGACGAAGAACTTTTCAAGATCACGTCGCCGATCGTTGGAACATTCTATCGTTCACCGGGTCCCGACAAAGATGCCTACGTAAAGGAAGGCAGCATCGTTTCTCCGGAATCAGTAGTTTGCATCGTGGAAGCGATGAAGCTGATGAACGAGATCCAGGCTGAAACGTCGGGCGAAGTCGTTAAGGTTTACGTCGAGAACGGACAGCCGGTCGAGTACGGCCAGCCGCTGTTCGGGATACGAAAGTGATTAACCGCAGAGACGCGGAGACGCAGAGATATCGATAGGAGTTTTCTTGTCGAAGGTTGATTCAGATCCTCTGCGACTCTGCGTCTCTGCGGTTTAAATGTTTTTTGGATGATTGAGCGAGACATTCGCAAAATTTTGATCGCCAATCGCGGCGAGATCGCGTGCCGGATAATTTGGACGTGCAAGGAGATGGGGATCAAGACCGTCGCGGTGCACTCCGAAGCGGACCGCGAAGCCCTTCATGTGCGCTTTGCCGATGAAGCAGTTTGCGTAGGACCGGCACCGTCTGCACAAAGCTATTTGAATATTCCCGCGATCATCAGTGCGGCCGAAGTTACCAACGTTGACGCGATCCATCCGGGCTACGGGTTTCTCGCTGAGTCGGCGACGTTCGCGAAAATTTGCGAAGACTGCAACATCAAGTTTATCGGACCGCGTGCTGACGTGATCGCAATGATGGGCGACAAGGTTGAAGCAAGACGCACGATGTCGGCTGCCGGTGTCCCGATCCTGCCGGGTAGTCCCGACCCTATCGAATCAGCGGACGAAGCGAAGAAGGTTGCACGTGAGATCGGGTTTCCGGTCATCATCAAGGCAGCGGCCGGCGGCGGCGGACGCGGAATGCGCATCGTTCGCCACGAAGATGAACTCGAGACGAATCTTGAAACCGCACAGGCAGAAGCTCTCGCGGCTTTCAAGAACGGATCGGTTTACATCGAGCGCTACATTGAACGTCCGCGGCACATCGAGATCCAGGTCCTCGCTGACGAACACGGCAACTGTATTCACCTCGGTGAACGCGAGTGCTCGATCCAGCGACGACATCAAAAGCTTCTTGAAGAAGCACCGTCGCCGGTGATCACTCCGGAGCAGCGCGAGAAGATGGGAGCGGTCGCGGTCAATGCATGTAAGGAGATCGGCTACTCGAGTGCGGGAACCTTTGAGTTCTTGCTCGACGAAGATG
>DATEOJ010000323.1:0-4744 GCA_035274235.1 Pyrinomonadaceae bacterium | reverse complement strand
CCAGAGGAGCGGGAAGGGGACGCCTTGCGGGTGCGAGCGTAGGACAGGCTTTCTAGCCTGTCCTCGTCAACACATTCGAGACTCAAACAAGGATCGGGCCCCGTAACGAGGACAGGCTGGAAAGCCTGTCCTACGCGTGCGATCAAACCCGATCGCCATCGCCTCATCAGTTTCTCCGCGTGCTGCGCGATCTCTGCGTTAGATAGATCGCACGCAGCGCCGCAATGACTACGTCCTGACGCCGGGGAAGTAGCGGATGACAAAGATAAAATACACGAGCCAGAGCGTGAGCCACACGGACGCGACCGCCAGAAGTCCGATAGAAAAAAGAATTACGGTGGGGGCAAGGAAAAGCAGCGTGTAGCCAAACAGCCAAAAGCGGTCGCCCCGTCGGGAGTCTAGCGTCCGCTCGTTTTCATCCGGACCGTTCTTCATCGACGATCGGTAGTAGAAGAGAGACGCAAACACGAACGAGAAAGTCGCCATACCGATCACGATGATCGCAGCTTGAAACAGCAATGGGTTCGCCTCGCCGTTGACGAATCTCGGGTACAGAAAGAAAAGTGTGAATGTGAAGATCGCAATGCTCGACGCAGCGAGCGTGTATGAGCGGTTGACGTTGGCTTCGGCGAAATCTGCTCCCATCGAATACCTCCCGGACTTGATTAACCCGCTCTCACGATGCATCGACATCGAATTGTTCAGGTGACTTTGGCTACGCGAGTTTTGCCTAATGGTATGTTAGGCGATCCGATCTTCAAAACATCGATGCGTTCGCGATGCCGGCGCCCTTCGTCTATCGATCGTTGCTCTTATTGATTCGCTCAAGCGCTTTAAGGGCCGACACCTCCTGATTGCGAAACCGTGGATCGGTTCGCGCAAGTTCCGCGGCCTTCTCAAGTTCAACGCGGGCTTCTTCGTTCCGCCCGCTACGTGAGAGAGACAGTCCAAGCGCCAGATGTGATCGACAGTCGTTCGGCGCAAGGACAAGAGCTTCGCGAGCCTCTGCGATGGCATCTTCGAACTGACCGGCGCGTCGGAAATAATCCGACCGGTGAACGCGACTCATCGCGGCCGCGATCGGGACCTCAAAGCGTCCGCGATACACGAACATGTTTCCGCCTATGAAAGCGATCGGTTCCGACTTGGTGATCGGAACATATTCGTCACCTCCTCGCGGGGGAAGCTCAAAAACACTCAATAGGACCGTGCCTTCGATCACGGGTGGGACGGGATCGATCAGGTTACGGCTTACCATGATACGGACGTTCGACGGCATCGGACGACACGGCTGTACAGCACGGATCATCTCCGGGTGCACAAACGTCGTGATCCAGCAGTCCTGAACGCCTTCGCTGGCGAGGTATTCGCTGACGAGCTTCATACTCTGGCCAGTCTCGACATTGGAGTCAGCAAAGATCCGGTGGGTCTGATCGAGGCCGCCCCAAAGGTCGTTCGCAAAAGCCAAATAGGACGGTGCCGTTCTTATCGCCGCTGCGGCGTTAAAAACAATAAGCGCGATCAGCAGGTATCGAAAAGCGCGGAGTCTCCGGCAAAGCCACACCGCGCCCGCTGATGCGGTTACGATCAAAAATCCATAGATCGGCAGAATATGACGTACGCCGGTGTTGAAGTTCGAGCTTGAGGCAAAGGCGAAGAACACTATCACCGGCACGAGCAGAAACATTCCTTCGCGCCACTTGTCGCGAGTGAAGTACAAAAAGATCAGCCCGACGGGAAGTAGGAAGAGCAGAGCGATGTTCGACTTTACGGCGAACGCCACAGGAAAATAGAACCACTTGCCGGTCGGGTATGTGCGTCCGAAGAGCCAGCAGTTGCGGCTGCCCCAGGCGATCACGTCGGCCATTCCAAGAACGTACGACTCCGGGAACAAGTGTGAAGAGCTCAGCATCACCGTTACCCGAGCCGGGAATGACTGGACCGACTCCGGTCGGCCGTTCTCTTTTATAAAATCGGCGACCGAGATCGTCGGCGCGGTCTCGTTTGGAATCGCACGATAACGAAAACCGTAGAACGACCAGAGGATCGTCATCCCGATCAGAAACATCGCGGCGAAGGTCGCGACTTGCTTGAGCAGTTTTCTTGGGAGACTAATCTCACTCCGTCGAAACAAGACTGTGTCCGCGAGCAACAAGACGAACAATATCCCCACGAATATGACTGCCGAATGTTTCGCAGCGAGCATCAGTCCCATCGCAAACGCGACAATTGAGAAGCGTGCCCACGTTTGGTGTTTACCGAATCGATAGAGCGCATAAACCGCGCCAAAAGCTGTCGCGCTCATCGCCATGTCAGTCGTCACTTGCGAGCCGTGCGCGATGAGGTTCGGCTCGAAAGCAACGATCGCCAGCGCCGTTAAAGCCTCCCAGCGCCCGAACATTTCCCGCGTCGCGAGAAATACGAGCAGCGCGAGCAAGATGCTAATCAGCGACGCGGCGAGTCGTGTCGAGATAACAACGCGGTCGATTCCGTTCTCGACAACGAAAGTACTTCCATAACTGAAGCCGTCGAACTTAGATGTGAGTTGTGAACCGCATTCCCACGGCGGCTCGGTAAGCATACCGAAGAAATTGAGCGGAGCGGTGGCAATGAATTTTGCGAGCGGCGGATGTTCCGGGTTGATGCCGAAATCGCCGCACTGCCACTGACGATGTCCAGCGAGAATATGGAAAGGCTCGTCAACTGTCGCACTCGCGCGTACTGCATGGTAAACAAGCTGGGAAGCAAAGGCCGCGAAGAGCAATAGCGCAAGAATGGGGAACAATACTCGATAAGAACCAGTGCCCTTGCTTTCGCTCCTCTCTTCCATATTCAATTTTGTCTCTCTGGTTGCTCTTCAATGTGAAATCACATTCTTGCGCCGAGAGGGATTAGGTCTGAACTCGTGGGAAGAAACGGATCGCCAGATGCCGCGAGCGTATACGAGCGATTGACGTTTGCGCCGGCAAGGGATTCTCCCATCAATCTCCTCCATTGTTACGAGCTTCGTCAAGCAACAGCACCCACGGCGCCACTCCCCTGTTCCGCACGGTCGAATGCACGTGCAATTTTCATTTCCGCTAGAGTCGGTTGTTTGACGCTAGCTGAGCATGGCGAGGCCGGCCAAACGAAGTGCTTGCCAACACCTCTCGCACGGTCGGCTCGATACCTCGTCGACCGTTCGCAGCATGCCGCCCGCATCTTGCATCAGGCATCTGGTCTGGTCGCAGTGCCGCAGTCCGAACGTGTGTCCTACTTCGTGATTTGCTACCTTCTGTAGCCGCTCCAAATACTGGGCGAGATTGACTCCCCCACGTCGCAGGCGAAAACCTGAGACGATGCACGTTCGACCTCCGACCGATCCATACCCAAAGATTCCCCAATCTGGGATATCGGCCGGCGTCACACCTAGCACTTTCGTTGTCTCGGGTCCCATGGACTCAAGTTCTTCTAGCAGCACCGGGGCCCGATACCGATTGCGTGGTTCGAAGTAAGCGCGCTCGGGGAGATCGCGCTCGGGCAGGACAACGACGTCGACACCGTAGAGTTGCATGATGCCGTCGCGTACGGCTTCGATCTCGTCGGCGGTGACTCCAGTGAAGGGTTGGATAGCGACCGAGACGGGAACCCCGTGCGCTGGTGCGGTACTGTCGTGCAGTGTCAGATCGGCAGTCGAGCGACAAGCCAAACTTGCGATGGTGATTACAGCAACCGCGAGGAGGATCGCGAGTAGTCGCATCGAGTGAAACCGAGGATGTCCGTAGTAATGGAATCCCCGGTGAACCACTATTGGGGCGTCTCGCGACTGTCCCGCAGCACCAGAAATTGGGAGGTCTATCCCGAAGTCGGCTAAGAGCATTTCCCGCAGGTTAGGTTCGGGGTTAGTCATAGTAGTTGTTTGGGCCCGCCTTAACTACTGATTTAACGTTTCGCTGCGTGATGGTATGCGTCGCACCGACCGTTGTCAATCCGGTTTGTACACGATCAGAAAACGACAAATCCGTTGGTCCCCGCATTACCCGAATACGATCGAATAAGATATCTTTACTTCTTATTCACACAATATCCGCGCAATTGGCGGGCGACAATTTCTATGAACGGACAGATCACTGAATTCATAAAACACCACTACCGCCACTTTAATGCCGCCGCTCTCATCGATGCGGCCGAGGCTTACAAACGTCATCTCGATAACGGCGGGAAGATGATGATCACGCTCGCCGGCGCGATGTCGACGGCGGAGCTAGGTCTGAGCCTGGCGGAGATGATCCGTCAGGACAAGGTGCACATCATCTCGTGCACGGGTGCGAACCTTGAAGAAGATCTCTTCAATCTCGTCGCACACGATTTCTACGAACGCGTTCCGCATTACCGCGATCTCACGCCGGAGGACGAACAGGCTTTGCTCGATCGTCACATGAATCGCGTGACCGACACGTGTATTCCCGAGTTCGAAGCGATGCGACGGTTGGAAAAGGCGATGGTCGATGTCTGGACGCGTGCCGAGGCTGAGGGGCAGCGTTACTATCCGCACGAGTTCATGTATCAAGTGTTGAAGAACGGTTCGCTCGAGGAGTATTACCAGATCGACCTGAAAGATTCGTGGATGTACGCCGCCGCGCAGAAGAATCTACCGATGGTCGTCCCGGGTTGGGAAGATTCGACGATGGGGAATATGTTTGCCGGTCACGTGATGACCGGTGATGTCGAGAACGTCCACACTGTCCGCACGGGCATCGAGTAC
>DATEOJ010000322.1:0-2787 GCA_035274235.1 Pyrinomonadaceae bacterium | reverse complement strand
AGTCTGGCGGCAGTGATCTACGTGGCGCATCTTGGTCAGGCGAAGTCGGACGCGGGCACCGGATATGAGCTGACCGCTATCGCGGCGGTGGTATTAGGCGGTGCGTCGATATTCGGCGGACGCGGTACAGTGCTCGGAACGATACTCGGGCTGCTCGCGATCGTCATATTGCAGAACGGTCTTCGTCTTAGCGGACAGCCTACAGAGTTAGCCGGGATCCTGACCGGCGTCCTGTTGGTGATTACTATTTTGATCGACCGCCTGTCGCGTATCGGCGTGTCGCGTGCAACGGTTTCGGAGGAGGAATTCGAAGTGAAAAATTGGCAGGTCGGTGTACTGAGTGGTGTGATCCTTGCTGCGGCCGTGATCGTTGCGGCCAGCAACTGGATGTTGGTCCGCTCGATAAAAGACCAAGGCGGCTCGACGCCCGCGTCCGCGGCCCAGAGTCAGAACACGACAACCGCACCGGGCAAGAAAAATGTCATCGCAATGATGCCGAAGGCGAAAGGCGATCCCTACTTCATAAGCTGTCGCAAGGGAGCGGAAGAGGCGGCGAAGGAGCTTGGTGCAGAGCTTCTTTGGGATGGCCCGACTGACCTTGATCCGGCGAAGCAGAACGAAGTTGTCGAAGCGTGGATCACGAGAGGCGTCGATGCGATCGCTGTGAGTGTCGAGAATAAGGAAGGCATCTCAACCGTTCTGCGGAAAGCTCGCGAAAAAGGAATCAAGGTGATCACGTGGGATGCCGATGCACAAAAGGACGCACGAGACTTCCTGATCAATCAGGCGACACCGCAAGGTATCGGCGAAACTCTGACGGACGAAGCTGCACGCATCATGGGCAGCAAGGGCGAGTTTGCGATCGTCACGGCGAGCTTGAGTGCCGCTAATCAGAACGAATGGATCAAGTTCATCAAACAGCGGCTCGCGGAAAAATATCCTGATATGAAACTCGTCGCGATCCAGCCGAGCGACGGCGACCGCGACAAGGCGTTCGCGGAAACGCAGAACATTCTTAAGGTATACCCGGACGTAAAGCTCGTCATGGGCATCGCGGCCCCGGCCGTTCCCGGTATCGCGGAGGCGGTGAAGCAGTCGGGTCGGACGGATGTAAAGGTCACCGGACTGTCGTTGCCGAATATGTGCAAGCCGTACGTCAAGGATGGTGTCATCGACAGCATCGTTCTATGGAACACGGGCGATCTCGGTTACCTGACCGTCTATGCGGCGAACGCACTGAGCAATGGCTCGTTTAAGTCAGGCGATGCGACGATCAAGGCCGGGCGTCTTAACGAGATCGAGGTCGTCGGAGATGAAGTCCGCTTAGGAAAGCCTTTTATCTTTAACAAGGGCAATATCGATAACTTCGATTTTTGATTCTTCTTTGCTTCTTCGTTGCCGCTTCTTTGCGGGAACCACCTGCTTGAAGTTATCGAGCTTTCCTCTTACGAGAGAGGTTCCCGCAAAGTCGCAAAGCCGCAAAGAAGATCGCATTTAGATGAAAACGACGCTTCGGTTAGAATTGAACCAAATCGATTTTTAGCTTATGCGTATTAAAGACATCGCTCGAGAAGCCGGTGTTTCGACCGCGACCGTCTCACATGTCATCAACAAGACGAAGTATGTGAGCGACGAGACGCGCGAGAAAGTTCAGCGGGCGATCGAAGAGTTTAACTATCATCCGAACGCCCACGCGCAAATGCTTGCTCTGGGTCGGAGCAACATGATCGGCCTGCTGGTTTCTGATATTTCCAATCCGTTCTTCCCCGAGATCATAAAGAGCATCGAAGCCGCCGTGTTCGCTGCCGGTTACAACCTGATCCTTCTCAACACCAACTACGAATCCGACCGCGCGATCGAGTATGTCCGCCGTTTGCTGCAGATGAAAGTAGCGGGGATCATTCTCATGATCGCGGAGTTCGACCAATCGCTGATCGAAGAGTTCAAGCACAAGGGCAAAAAGACGAGTGTCGTCTTTCACGATCTCGGCGAGGTCGGCGAGAAGATGAGCAACATCATTCTCGACTACGCGGTAGGGATCGATGAAGCTGTCCGTCACCTCGCGTCATTGGGTCACAGCAAGATCGTTCACATCGCGGGCTCGCATGAGATCCATTCCGCGGGAGTTCGCCAACGTGCGTTTGTCGATGCGATGAAGAAATATTTTCCCGCCGGACCCGAACTAAAGATCTATGAAGGCGACTTTCGTTTTGAGGGCGGACGACACGCCGCACATCAGATCCTCACGGAACGCGACCTCCCGACGGCGATCGTTGTCGCGAACGACTTGATGGCGCTTGGTGCGATGCAGGAGTTCAAGTCCGCCGGCCTGCGCATTCCGCAGGACATTTCGATCGTTGGATTCGACGACATCTCGTTCGCGAGTCTCGCCGAACCGGCGTTGACGACAGTTTGTTCGCCGCGTGTCGAGATCGGTCGACGAGCGTTCGAGGCCCTCGCTCTGACGATGGAGAAACCACGGCAGCAGGGTCTTGAGATACGAATCCCGACGCACTTAGTCGAGAGAGGATCAACCGCGCCCCCGAGGCCGTCGACGAAGAAATGACAATGTCTCACTCATACAACATTAGGAATTAGCTCATTAGTAATTACACGGAAAGAGTCTTTCGCCAGCTCCACTCCGCGTAATTACTAATGAGCTAATTACTAATGTTGTAATTTCTGAATCCATCATGAAAGTTGCGATATTTCTGCTGCTATCAACGACGTTGCTTGTGACACCGTCACTCGGTCAGAACTACTTCGGCGATTGGCCGGCTGGTTCGT
>DATEOJ010000321.1:0-3891 GCA_035274235.1 Pyrinomonadaceae bacterium | reverse complement strand
ACCCTCGATCAAAACGTTCTTGCACTTGTAGGGTTGGATAAACTGCGGTCGAAGATAATGACCGATGCCGAATATACGCTCGGCGACCGGCACGTTCTTGTCCATCATTTCGTAAAGTCGCGCACGCGCAGGACGCTGGCTGAGTTTCTCCGGGTCGCCGCCGTATCGGGGATTGCCGTGCCACTTCCAGAAGAACGATTTGCCCTGACCGTCGAGCGTGCCCTCGCCCGTGATCGCGATGTTCGTCTGCTCGTACGCGTAGATCAAAGGCGAGATGTGCATTAGCTCCATCCCTTCCCAACGCGTGTGAACGATGGGCAGATATTTTTCAGGGTCGGTCGCAAACTTTAATGTCGCGCCTTTTGAGACGTGAAGATTGACGTTCGACTTTAGATGGATCGCACCCGTGACGAACTCGCCGGCCGGAACAACAACGCGCCCGCCACCAGCCTTGTTGCACGCGGCGATAGCTTTTGCGATCGCGTCGGTGCTGTCAGTTCCCACTTTTGCTCCGAACTTTGTGATAGCAAAATCGCGTTTCGGAAACTTCGGCGGAACGATCCGCGCGAGTATCTTCGGATACTCGGTTTTCCACGGGTCACCTTGTGCAAACGCGATCTGCGGCAAAACCGCGACGCCGGCGGAAGTTATTACGAGGTCTTTGATGAATTCTCTACGGTTGATCATTTTTCAAATGTTTTCGCTGCGAGTCGGACGACAAACTTCAGTTTGTCGATCATAGCTCCGGGGCAAACAGCGACAAACTAAAGTTTGTCGTCCGTCCCTTTCTTCGCCTTCCACTTCTGATAATCCTCGTTCACTAAGCGATTCGGCTCGGATACGTACCACGCGTAGCCGTTTCTACGCTCAGCCTCTATCTGCGCGACGTCGTACTTTATTACCGCGTCGCGGCCGATGAAGATCGGACGCATGCTCTCTATCTGATAGAACCGAGCCCAGATCGGTGGGGCCGTCTTATCTTTGACGACCGTGTTCTCACCTTTGACGCGCTCCCAACGAACACCGTTGATCTTATTCTCGACGTACCATGCGACTGCGGATTCGATCGCGTCCGTGATCTCGGGCGTCGGCTTCTCCTGCATCAGGAAACGAACGATCCCAACGCTCTCACCCGCCGTCAGCGATACCGGCTCAAACTTCCTTGCAGGCGCCGGCTTGAGAGTATTCTCGTCGTACTGCGCGGCCCAAATGGTTTTCTTCCCTTTGGCGACGACTTGGAGCTTCAGAATGAGCGGGAGTGCTTTGCCGACTGCCCGCTCTGCTTTCTCACGTCGGACCTCGTCAACGAAAAGATAGTCTTCCTTTTTCTTCGCTATATCGCGGAGCACTCTCAATACACCGATCATTGCATCGTCGTTGAAGGTTATGTGGGAATAATAACCTTGGTGCAACGGATAGAACTGAGGAAAGCCACCGTTCTCGTACTGCGATGCAAGCAAGTAATCAAGACCCTTATTGAAAGCGTCTTTGTACTTCGGTAGGTTTGCCGGTGGAGACGGCTTTAAAAGACTCGCGGTGATCAGGCGTCCCAGATACGCGACTTGGGGATATGTTGTGCGGTTGTCGATCGTCGTTTCGGAAACATCGGAACGCTTCGCGATAAGCGCATCCTTTTCCTTTTGCGTCAGCATCAACGCCATGTCGACGTTCTTCTCGAACCCGCCGTTCTCTTTTTGATAAATGAGCAATTGGTCCGCGATCCGAGCGGCCTCGTCCGTTTGGTACCAAAGCGGTTTTTGTTTGAATACTTCGCTCCACGCAACGAGACTCCAATCGGGCGTGGTCTTCTCCTGCCATGCGTCATCCGAATTCTTTGGATCCCAACCGTCGCGTCCCTGGAGAAAGTGCTCCGAGCTGAACTGTTTTATATCGGCGTCGCCTAGCTTACGAGCCCACGCAACGCGGGTCTCGTTGCTCGCCCCTTTTCCGGTCGATCCATACTCGGCGAAATAGGCCGTCTTCTCACGCTGCGGTTCCCAGTGATGCCAACCTTCGGGACGAATCGCGGCGTCCATCTTTGTGTTTATGAAGATCGTGCGCCCGTAATCGCGCCAAGGGCGACCGAGATAGACGCCTTTTGTCGTGTTCTCGCTCGTCAGAGTCGAATTGATAAAGACAAATCCGCTCGGTTCATCCGCCGCAAATCGCATCGGGGCGGCGATGTAACCGTCACCCTTGCTATGAATGGTGCAGTTCTCAAAAACTGCCGCCGCCTGACCAAAGATGTAATCGACGTGTCCCTCGATATAACAGTCCTGGTAATACTGCCGACCGTTCTTTGCGTAGAGCGTGTCCTGCCAACCGAGGAAGCGCACGTTCTTGAAAACGGCGCGGTCGGCTTCGACCAACACCGCCACCGCCTGAGATCCTGTCCCAAACGAGTTCTCCAACGTCACGTTCTCGGCGTAAAAATCATGACCGCCGATATAGACGCTGTAACTCGCCGATGTCGAACCGGCCGCTTTGTTAGCTAGATTGAAAGTTAATTTTGTCCGCTCGGCTGACTCACCGATGAACGAGATGTAAGGCTTGTCCGCGGGAACGCGAACCTGTTCGACATAGGTTCCAGGCTTGATCCTGATAACGAAACGCTTCTTGTTGTTTACCGGGACTTTGTCGATCGCCGCCTGGACCGTGCGAACATCCCCCGTCCCATCCGCCGCGACCGTTACGTCGGCCCGCGCAAACGTCGTCGACATCAACAGAACCAACAAGAAACTAAAGAATCCGGCTCTCATCACTCACCCCGAATCAATCGAAAAAAATGCGCCGCGTAAAGTTGAGGTTACCAACGCCACGCGGCGCAACGGATCAGAAGGAACAATTGGAGAGAGAAACTAGAACGTAAACCGTCCGCCGAGCTGGATATCTCTCGGCGGCTGTCGAACCGGTGCCGTCGTAAACCCGAAAGTAGACGAACTCGGCGTCAGGTTCGGTGCCGAGAAGTACGGGGTGTTGAGAAGATTGATCGCGTCCATGCGGATCTGAATCTTCATCCCCTCACGAATCCGGAAATTCTTCGAAATACCGACGTCGAATTTGAGGAAGCGTTGGTTGCGCATACCATCAACCGTCAACGGGAAGTTTCGCAGCGTAACTGCCGAACTACTCGCAAAGTTGTTGGCCACTCCGGGCGCCGTTGACCCGATGTAGAAACCCGTCGTGTCAAACGCGGGAATATCCACGCCATAGCGACGCCCCTGGCTATCTTTCTTACCGAGCAGGCTCTTGAGCGACGACGGATCTCCGTTGTAATAAACATTCGGGAGCAACAGCGGTTCGCCGCTCTGCCATTCGTACAGGCCCTGGACCTGCCAACCACCGAGAATTCCATCGACGACGGGATGCCAGTCGTTACCCCACTGACGGCCTTTGCCAAATGGCAGCTCGTAGATTCCCGAGAACGTGAAACGATGCGGACGTTCGTTCGGCGAGATGAAATCGGTCAGCTCCGTATCCTGCGGATTTAGATACTGGGTCTGCAGATGCTCGCGCGAATACGTATAGCCGCCGTTCAACGAAAGCCCCTTCGTGAATCTCTTCACAACCTGGAACTGGAACGAATGGAAGTCGCTCGATCCGTTGTATTCGGTGACACCGACGTTACCGAATTGCGGGAACGGCGTCAGTAGTCTGCGACGCTGGATATTCGCCGAGTTCCATGTCGCGCTCTCAGGCACCAACGTTCGGAAGGGATTCGGCACGTTTGCATTCAGATAAGTGTTTGCTGCAGTAATGTCAGCGATCAGCGTCGCCGAATTCGCAGTTGCGAGATCGATCAAGCACGGATTGCCGTTGTCGGACCGTACACATTCGCGCGGGATGTAGTTGAGCTCGCGATTGACGGCGAGATTCGAGCCATGCGAGTAA
>DATEOJ010000320.1:0-3021 GCA_035274235.1 Pyrinomonadaceae bacterium | reverse complement strand
CCGCGTCTCTTCGAGCAGGTCTATCACAAGATCGTAAAAAAAGGGAAAGCGGCCGGTGGTTGGAAGACGCGGTTGTTTAATTGGTCGCTCGATGTTGGCCAGGAGTACTGGGAAGCGAAGGATCTTCACAAGAGCGTATCGACCGCCCTCGCGGCGAAACACGCGCTTGCAAGCAAACTTGTCTTTTCAAAATGGCGCGAGGGTGTTGGTGGAAGTCTACGATTCTTTGTTTCGGGCGGAGCTCCGTTGTCGAAGAAACTCTCGTACGCCTTCTGGGCCGCCGGCATTCCGATCCTTCAGGGATATGGAATGACTGAAGCATGCGTCGTCTGTGCGAATCGACCGGAGGACAACAAGGTCGGGTCGATCGGCGTTCCGTTCGATGGCATCGAGATGAAGATTGCCGAAGGGGATGGCGAGATCCTGATCCGCGGTCCGAACGTCATGCAGGCTTACTACAACAATCCCGAGGAGACCGCGAAGGCCCTCGACTCGGAAGGTTATTACCACACCGGCGATGTCGGATATAAGGACAATGACGGACACTTCTATGTGACCGATCGTCTGAAGGATCTTTTCAAACTGTCGAATGGAAAGTATGTCGCGCCGCTTCAGGTCGAGAGTCTGTTAAAACAAAGTCCGTTGATCTCGCAGCCGGTTGTCGTAGGCAGCGGTCGCAAACAGGTTGGTGCGTTGATCGTCCCCGACTGGGAGGCTCTCAAGGAGGCTCTCAAGGAGCAGGGGATCGCGTCGAACGGCAGCCGCGAAGAACTGTGTGAGAATCCGCAGGTCGTAAAGCTTGTTCAACGTGATGCGATAGAACTGAGTCGTGAGCTAAGTGATTACGAGCGGGTCAAGAGGGTTTATCTTCTGCCGCGGGAATTCTCCATCGATAAGGGAGAGATGACACCTACGTTAAAGATCAAGCGAAGTGTTATCGACGAGAAGTACGAAGAAGCGATCGACGAGATCTGTGGTAGCTAGTCGGTCAGTAACGTGTAGAGCGGACTGAGGTCCGAGCGTTTTTGTAAAAGTGCATCGGCCAGTTGCCGAAGCGGTTCCGGTATCGGACCAGGTTCGACAACTTCTTCGACCGGCGGATACTTCCGGTAGAATCCAACCTCGGCCGCGCAAAACTCACACAACTCAAGATGCCGCTCAATACGAGCGGGTTCAGCAACCTCGTCAAAACGGAAGGCCAACAGCCTCTCCGACGAGGGACAATTATTCGTCTTAACGAAACTTCCCATCCGGTCGATCATAAACCGCGATCCGGCACCAACGGCGGGTGCCCGCATCCTCAAACTTTTGGTTACGCTGCAAATAAAGCGGTAATGCCGCTTCGCTTCCAAAACTTACGGCTTCCCCAATTTCTCTTTATCTACGCTATCTCCGTGTATTCCTTAGGATAAGCGAAATGAACAACAATACTTAACACCGTAAAAAACTGTTGCCGAATTGGGAACGAACCTGATACCATCTTACTTGTCGGTAGTGAGGAACTCCGAGTCCTGCACACCCACCACCAAAAAACGACCCAGCTGCTCGGCTGTCGATTTTTCAGAAAGTTACCTCGACCAAACACCTATAAGCGAAAGAGAGCCTGAAAGACCTCGTCGTCTACTGCGTTAGCTTTACCCAAAAATCGCCGGCTGGATTCGCACGGTCCACTTATGAAGTCATCCAATTCGCAGGATCGCTTACCGCGATCGATCCAGAACAAGCAAGTAAAGGTTGGAAAGTGGAATGACAGCCTGAACGCTTCTGATGTAAATCAGATCTGGATCGAATTGCACCGTATCGTTTCGTCGCACCCGCTAGTCAGGGCGTCGAAGCGAGCGGGCTTTCTTGTTGAAGAGGGACGCTACAACGCTTACACCGACCTCACTCAGGAACTTTTTGTCGCACTTCTAAGCAAGGAGCGATTTCAACATTACCTCGACACCGGAATGTCGGATGCCGAGGTCGAAGCAGAGATCAGCCAGATCGAGCTAACGAACATGCTCACGGCTGAGCTTCGCAAGCGTTATCCGGAATCCTATCGACTCGCCCGACGCATCTCAACGCTCATCCAGACAAGTCCGACATTCAAACGATTCGACAACCTCGGAAATCCCGACGCACATCGTCGACTGGCGGACCGGCTCTACGGTCTCGCGGATTGGAGTGTCGAGAAAATGCGCCGCGACGTTCAGGAGATGGACGTGCGCGTGAAGGCAGTTTCGTTTCACAAACGCGATACGCGTATGGTCGGCTGCACCGGTGACGCGCAGATCGTAATCAGCAACGTCGAACTCGAGAAGCTGATCGTCCGAGTTTTCAAAGCGATCGATTCGCCGGTCGATGTCCGATCGCTTAGATCGTTCGTGATGTCACGTCTTCCGATCATGGATATTCACCTCGTACCTGTCGGCGGATCGGGGGACAACGACGAAGACGAGAAAACACATTTCGAAATACCGGATGTTCGTGAGACGCCGGAAGAAAATTATCTTCGCAACGAGGCCGAGCAAGAGGCCGCGGGATTTGTCGACAGTTTCTTGAAGAGTCTGAGCAAGTCGGTCCGCGGTAAAGAGAAGCAGTTCGATCGGATGATCAACGTACTCTGGCACTGCTACCTGATCGCCGATAGCGGAACGCAACTCGAGGTCGCGGAGATGTTAGGCGTGTCTGACTCGCTGGTCTCCGACTATCGCAAACGGATCGAGTCAAATCTCGCCCAGTTATCTTTCGGCGGTGTGAACGAAGCCCGTCAATTTGAAAAAGCTCTCAAGCGCCGAGTGCGCGAAATGATCACGGTCGAAGCCGAAAAGGTCCCGGCCTGAACAAGGTCTCCCCACGACACCACCTCACTTTCCCTTACCCTCACATAACAACAAAGCATCCCGCCGAAGCTCGTACTCCGGCGGGATTTTTTTGCTCACCTACAAGTTGGCCGCGCGAGTCAGAACGAGGAGCGGTAGCGACCGGGTGACCCGTCTGCAATCAAGAACCATATGAGCCCTGTCGCTACCGCTCCCG
>DATEOJ010000319.1:0-7620 GCA_035274235.1 Pyrinomonadaceae bacterium | reverse complement strand
GTATTGCAGAACGAGCAATGATAAGCAAAACAGGCCGGATTAGGATCCGGCCTGTTCGAAATAGCTACTTGTAAACTGCTTTAGGGGACTGGGAACGGCCTCGTCGACGGCACATCGCCGGGCTGCCCGAAAGTGATGGCCATCTGACCCGCGGTGCTGCGGTTCAACCACCATGTTCCGGATCGGAAAACGGCTTGATCGACCTTTCGGTCACCATCGTAATCCGCGGGTTGTGGGTTGTCGTCTGCGGAACCCCAGTGGATGATCTGAGCTTGGCCAGTCGCCACGGAACTACGCCAGATATACCACTTGCCGTCACCAGGCCGATAGACGGCAATATCAGCTTTGCCATCACCGTCGTAATCCGCCGGGACCGGCTTGTCAGTCGACAAGCCCCATTGCATATGGATATAGACCGAGTTGTAGCTGCCACCGCTTTGCAGAACGTCCCAAAACCCGGTGCTCGGACGGAACACAGCGGGGTCGGTCCGACCGTCGCCGTCAAAGTCTTCAACGACGGCAATATCCCCGGTCGAACCGAAGGCAAATTGGTGATACGTGCTGGTCCCACTTCGGAGCACATACCAGTTACTTGTACTCGGGCGAAAGACGGCGAGGTCGGCCATCCCATCACGGTCATAATCGCCTTGCACCGGAACATCGCCGGGAAGCCCCCACGATCTTGCTCCGTAGTTGGTCGCTGGATTTGTCGATGTGAACCATGTACCGGCGGAGCCACGAAACACGGCCGGCTCAGTGATCTCGTCGCCGTCGTAGTCTGCGGCAACCGGGTTATCCCCTGTCGATCCCAGATTGGTGAGAATTCCACCACGGGTGGCGAGAGAGTAAGACCTCCAAAGCGAATTGCTCGCGCTCGGCCGCCAGATCGCAAGATCCGCGCTTCCATCGTTGTTGTGGTCGAAGCCGGGTTTACGACAGTTGTTCGTGATGTACCGCCTGAGCGTATAGTTCGGACAACTCGTCCCCGCGTTAACGTTGTGAACGACGACGATGTATGTCGCTCCGGCGGGGACGTTGAAACTCATCGAAGTCGCAAAGTTCTGCCCCGAGCTGCCACCGGGCTCAGCGATCAGGTTAGTAAGTATGTTTGCGGGATCATACGTGCCGAGATAAGCGGCCATGCTGACCTGGTTTGTAACGACGCCACACCCGTTTGCATCCAGATCGACGAAGACGCATGCCGGACCGCCGGTGTTGTTCGTGAACGTGTTCATTTCCGCGTCGAACGTACCGGCCGTCAACGTGGGGGTTCTCATCAACTGGCAAGTTGTAGTGTTTGTCGCGGTGCGGAACAAGCGGTTGGTTTGATCCACGTCGCCCGGCTCGATGCTACCGCCCGACTCCAACGGAGCACCAAGGCTATTACACTCATTCTGGGCATTTATAGATGCGATGTTCCCGGCAAAGAACATAATGAGAGTAAGCAGACACGCAGCTCGACGCTGCGTACAAAATCGGTCCATGCGAACAATTCCTCCTAACGGATTAAACGAATGAAATCTTGTGTGAGAAAAGGCATTTTTTTCTTACCGGAGATTTGGTGAACTGCTGTGCCGTAAAGCTTAGCACGGTTGGCAGAAAACCGGTTGCCTTTGACGTTTTTTCTTCGAACTTCGCGCTGCCTTTAACAAAAAAAGAGGCTGACCCGGGGACAACCTCTTCTGACTCCTACAAGATGCTCGTCCTTAGAGGACGCGTACTTCGGTCTTCAATTTTTCGACGAGCTCGACGGCTCCGGCTTTCGCGTCACCGTTACCTAGCATCTGAGTCTGCTTTGTCTTGAGCGGCATATAGACCTTTTCAACCGTCGCGGCGGATGCAAAAGCCTCAACGTTCGGTGTCACATCGCGGATCTCTTTCTTCTTCGCCGCCATAATTCCCTTGAGCGACGCATAGCGGATCTGCGAAATACCGGACTGGATCGTTAGCAATGCAGGCAGCTGATACGTGAACCACTGATACCAGCCGCTTTCGAGTTCCCGCTTTACACGAAGCGTGGGCTCCCCTCCTGTCTGAGGCGGGGTGGCAGCCGCTTCGGCTGACGGGGTGGTCAGCGAACCACGGTCAACCTCGATCACGATCGTCGCATGCGGAATGCCGAGCAACTCAGCGACGATAACCCCGGTCTGACCATAACTCGCATCGTCAGACTGCAGCCCGCCGAAAACCAGGTCCGCATTCTCATCGCGGATGGCGTCGGCAATGGCCTTTGCCACTTGATACGCGGATAGCTTGTTCGGCTGGTCGTGTACGACATGGATAGCGCGATCCGCACCGCGTGCGAGCGCATCTTTGATGACCGTCTTCGCAGTCTGCGGTCCAAGCGAGCAAACGATCACTTCGCCCTCGCCCTTCGCCTCTTTCAACCGCAGAGCTTCCTCGAGAGCGTAGCCATCAGACTCGTTAGTCTGCTGGGCAACGTCGGTCTCGTTGATCCATTTCTCATCGGGCGCGATACGAAGGACTGCGTCCTTGTTCGCGACCTGTTTCATTAAGACGATGATCTTCATCCTTGTAAGTAGTCAGAAGTCAGAAGTCAGGAGTCAAAATTCAGAAGTTGACCGCTGCTTCTGAATTTTGACTTCTGACTTCTGAATTCTAAATCCTCAATTTCGGGAACTCCTATTCCTCGTATCGCTTAAATATCAAACAAGCATTCGTACCGCCGAAACCAAAGCTGTTTGAAAGGACGTAGTCGACACTGGCCTCACGGGCGGCGTTTGGTACGTAATCGAGATCGCACTCCGGATCGGGGATCTGATAGTTGATGGTCGGCGGAAGCTTGTTCTCCTTCATCGACAAAACCGAGAACACCGCTTCGATACCACCGGCCGCGCCCAGAGCGTGCCCTGTTACCGATTTTGTCGAGCTAACGGCAAGTCCGTTCGTAGCGTGATCTCCGAATACCGTCTTGATCGCGAGGGATTCAAACTTGTCGTTGTAAGGAGTCGAAGTTCCGTGGGCGTTAACGTAACCGATCTGATCGGGCGAAATGCCGGCATCTTTGATCGCACGCTCCATCACGCGGATCGCTCCCGAACCCGTCTCGTCAGGCATCGTCACATGGAACGCATCACCGCTCATTCCATAACCGACGACCTCGGCGAGAATGTTCGCACCGCGTGCCTTGGCAAATTCGAGTTCTTCAAGAATGAGGATTCCCGCGCCTTCACCGATCACAAAACCGTCTCGCTCGAGATCAAACGGGCGGGACGCCGTTTTTGGATCGTCGTTCCGTGTCGACAGTGCTCGCATTGACGCAAAACCGGCCACCGACATCGGCGTGATCGCACTTTCAGCTCCGCCGCAGATCATCGCATCCGCATCACCGCGTTCGATAAGACGGAAGCTGTCGCCAATTGCGTGAGCTCCGGCAGAACATGCGGTCGCAGTTGCCGAGTTCGGTCCCTTCGCACCATGACGGATCGAAACGTTACCCGCGGCAAGATTGACGATCGCCGAAACGATAAAGAACGGCGACACGCGATCCGGACCGGAGTTGAGCAACTTTTCATGCTCTCGTTCGATCGCCCAGAAATCTCCGATACCCGAGCTGATATACGTGCCGACCATTTCGGCATTCGACTCGTTTATCTCCAGGCCGCTGCTCTTAACAGCTTCGTCAGAAGCCGCCAGCGCAAAATGAGTGAACGCTCCCATGCGTCGAGCTTCCTTCTTATCGAGAAAACTCAACGGATCGAAGTCCTTCACCTCGCACGCGAACTTGACCGAGAATTTCTCGGTATCAAATTTTTTAATGTAGTCCGCACCGCTCACGCCGCTCATGACGGCGCTCCAAGTCGTCGCCACGTCGTTTCCGACAGGCGTGACCAAACCGAGCCCTGTGACTACTACTCGACGCTTCATAGAATGGTTGGTCGATCGTTGATCATTGTTCGTTGTGAAACCGCTACAACGAGACAACGATCAACGAACAACGATCAACGAACTAACCCTTGTGTTGCTCGACGTACGCATAAGCGTCGCGAACGCTCTGGATCTTCTCAGCGTCCTCGTCGGGGATTTCAATATCGAACTCTTCTTCAAACCGCATTACGAGTTCGACCAGATCGAGCGAGTCTGCGCCGAGGTCCTCGATGAACCGCGCATTCTCGGTAACTTCCGCTTCATCTACACCCAACTCATCGACGATGATCTGCTTGATCTTATCCTGAACTTCTGACATATGTTCTCCTGTTATCTTTATAGCGTTTCAAATGTACTTCTCAAACTTGCGGCGTCCTCAACATTGACGCCAGTCGCTTCGCGATCTATTTGGCGAAGCAAACCTGTCAAAACTTTCCCTGGTCCAACTTCTATAAACTTTTCAACACCCAGCGATCGCAGTTTCTGTACCGACTGCAGCCACTTCACGGGCGACGATACCTGTCGCGTCAAAGCCTCCGCGACTTTGGAAGCGACATCGTTCGGCTCAGCGTCAACGTTATGCACGACTGGAATCGTCACGCTTCCGTAACTGAGATCATTCAGATCGACCGCGAGTCGTTCCTGCGCCGGCATCATCAAGTTGCAATGAAAGGGTGCGGAGACGTTCAGCTTGATCGCCCGCTTGGCTCCCTTCGCTTTCAAGATCTCGCACGCACGATCGACAGCCTCGCTATTCCCCGCGATGACGACCTGCGACGGCGAATTGATATTCGCCGGACTACAAACTTGTCCTTCTGCCGCTTCAGCACATCCCAGCTCGATCGTCTCAACATCGAGACCGAGTATTGCTGCCATCGCGCCGATCCCAACCGGCACCGCTTCTTGCATGTACGTTCCCCGCTTGCGAACCGTACGAACGGCGTCGGCAAAATCGATCACGCCGGCTGCAACAAGCGCCGAGTACTCACCCAAACTATGTCCCGCAACAAACGCAGGTGCGGCGAAACCCTCGCTCTGCATCGCGCGAAATGCGGCGACGGATGTCGTCAAGATCGCGGGCTGCGTGTTCGCCGTCAACTGAAGGTCCGCTTCGTTCCCTTCGAAACACATCGCGCTTAATGGAAACTCCAGAGCAGCGTCCGCTTTTTCAAACACTTCGCGAGCGGCCGGGAAATTGTCAAAGAGATCTTTTCCCATGCCGACGGCCTGAGAACCTTGACCGGGAAAAACCAGTGCGATTTTGGATTTTGGATTTTGGATTTTGGATTGTTCTTCGTCGCTCATATTTTTAGGGATGGCGTGTGCCTGCAAGCACGCACGCTAATCCAAAATCCAAAATCCAAAATCTAAAATCGCAGAAGCGTTCCACCCCACGTGACGCCACCGCCAAACGCGGTCAGCAACACGAGGCTCCCTTCTTTGATCTTTCCTGACTCGATGCATTCGTCCATCGCGATCGGGATAGACGCCGATGACGTATTGCCGTGCTCTGCGATGTTCGAGTAAACCTTTTCCTCCGGCACGCCGAGACGCGATGCGACGGCGTCCGTGATGCGCTGGTTTGCCTGGTGCGGAATCACGACATCGACGTCCTCAACCGTGTAACCCGCCCGCTGGACTATCTCAGCCGAGATATCGGCCATCGAGCGCACCGCAACCTTGAAAAGCTCGTTGCCTTTCATCTTAAAGAAGTGCATGCGGTTGTCGATCGTTTCGTGAGTTGTGCCGAGTTTGGTTCCGCCACCCGGCGCATAGAGTTGCTCTTCGTACCGCCCGTCGGACTTGATCTTTGTAGCGAGAATTCCCTTGTCGCTCGCAACCGGACCGAGCACCGCAGCTCCTGCTCCGTCACCAAAGATCACGCAGGTTCCGCGGTCGGTGTAATCCACGTACTTAGTCAAAACTTCGGCACCGATCACCAATGCATAACGGATCGCACCGGTTCGGATCATCGACTCGACCATCGTCAGGCCATATAAGAATCCCGAACATGCAGCGAATACATCCATGCCTGCTGCGTTCACCGCTCCAAGCTGTGCCTGGATCAGTGCTCCCGTCGACGGCATGATCTGATCAGGCGTCGTAGTCGCGCAGACAATAATGTCGATGTCTTCAGGTTTCAGCCCGGCGCGTTCGAGCGCCTGCTTCGCAGCAGCAGTTCCGAACTGAGAAGTGTACTCGTTGTCAGCTGCCTTGTGACGCTGCTTGATGCCAGTACGCGTTGTTATCCATTCATCGGACGTCTCCACGATCTTCTCGAGATCGGCATTCGTGAGAATACCGTCAGGATAAGCGTGGCCCATCCCGATGATGCCCGCGTTTTGCTGTGTCATTGAATAAAATTAGAACTCAATTGCGCTAAATTATCAAAAACTACTCAGCGTCCTTTGTATCGATGATCTGACGTCCTTTGTAGGTGCCGGTCTTCGCATCGATGCGATGCGGAACCTTTGCTTCACCGGAGTCTTTGTCGATATAGAACTGAGGCGTTTTCAGCGCATCATGAGCGCGACGCGTACGCGTCCGTGCTTTGGAATGTCGTCGTTTTGGATTTGGCATAACTTTAGTAAATCGTGAATAGTAAATCGTGAATCGCAATACGGTACGATTCACGATTCACGATTTAATATTCACTTATTTCAAATTCTTAAGAGCGGCCCACCTCGGGTCTGTCCGATCTGAGTCGCAGTCACAATCTATCAAATTACTATCCGCCCCGCATTCGGGACAAAGTCCTTTGCAGTCAGGCCGGCAAAATAACTGCTCCGGCAAATTCAACAGGACTTGTTCTCGAACCACGTCTTTAAGATCGAGCTTGTCAGCATCGAGGACGTCGGTGTCAAGATCTTCGCTCGCGATCTCGCGCTCTTTGTCTGCCGCGAAATGTTCGGGCGTTACAAAGCTAACCGAGAAATCGATCGAAAGATTCTGCGGAACCGCTTTAAGACATCGAGTGCAGTCGATCTCCGCGTCCGCCGTGATACGACCCGAAGCGTTGATCTGTGCGATCCGTTTCTCTACTTCTCCAGATGCCCTGATCTCACTGACGAACTTTACGTTCGACTCTTCCAGACCTAGATCCCCCGCCGATGTCGCGAAATCGAACCGCCGCGGCGAGTCTTCAATCTGGGTCAGGTCGATGATCATGCTCCGATAGATAAATCCTGTGTCAAATAACCCCGAAAAGCAAATTGTTAATTATAACGGCTGAACGCAGGCTGTCAAACGAATCAGCCAGCATTCATGCCGCTGCCGACCGCATCGTCGATAGACTCAAACCCGTGCTCCTTAAGTAACTTGAGTAGCCCGGCGGCAATCTCGCGGGCGAATGAAGGACCGCCATAGACAAAGCCGGTGTAGGCCTGAACGAGCGAAGCTCCCGCGACGATCTTGTCGAAGGCGTTCCGGGCGGTGAATATTCCGCCGACGCCGATAATCGGCAATCGGCCCTGCGAATGACGGTATATGGACCTGATCACGTCGGTCGAGCGGGTCGTAAGCGGGCGGCCGCTAAGCCCGCCGGCACCGAGCGAAGCGACAGCCGCGGTGTTTAATCCGTCGCGAGAAATCGTTGTATTGGTCGCGATGATCCCGGAAACACCGAGCCGCATGCAGATGTCGACGATCTCCTCGATCTCGGGCTCGGTCAAATCCGGTGCGATCTTAACGAGGAGGGGCTTATTCAAACGCAGAGACCGCGGAGATCGCGGA
>DATEOJ010000318.1:0-18180 GCA_035274235.1 Pyrinomonadaceae bacterium | reverse complement strand
TATCAGGGAACGCGGATCACGACTCGCAGCGTCGGACGGATGATCGACAAGTACATCAAGCAGTGTGCGTCGGTCCACGATATCTCGCCGCACTCGCTCCGTCATTCATTCGCGACGCACCTGCTCGACTCCGGAGCCGATCTCCGCGACATCCAAGAGTTGCTCGGCCATGCCCGTCTCTCAACGACGCAGATCTACACGCAGGTCTCGATGGAGAAGATGATCGAGGTCTACGACAGGGCGCATCCCAAGGCGTAGGATGGCCGCACGCGTAGTACGGGCGGCTCGTCAACCAGCCGCCAATTGATTCGTTTCCGAAATTCGGCGGCCTGCGTAGGACAGGCATTCCTG
Source organism: Pyrinomonadaceae bacterium (assembly GCA_035274235.1). GTDB lineage: Bacteria > Acidobacteriota > Blastocatellia > Pyrinomonadales > Pyrinomonadaceae > OLB17. The sequence goes on along the minus strand of DATEOJ010000318.1, from coordinate 17,829 downwards.
CCTGTCCTCGTTAACCACTCGGGAACTTGTTCCACTTGGGGTTTCTGCGACACATCGCTCGGTTCATTCCGGTTCTACCCAACTCCACCTCCAATCTCTCCAATCGCGAACCAAACCGGCCTTCACTGGATTGTTCAAGATGTAGCTTTGTATCCGACGAAATGCGGTTCCGTTTCTCACTTCGTGATCATAGCTTTCCGCGTCCCAGAATTGTCCGGTCCGTCCGAGAACCTTGTTCGCTTCGTGGGCTGTGCCCGGCAGTACAAACCTTTTGCGCGGGCAATGTTGGCGAGTGGTTGAGGAGGACAGGCAGGAATGCCTGTCCTAACGCAGACCGGCCGAATTCGGAATGGAATCGGTTTGGCGATTGGTTGAAGAGGACAGGCAGGAATGCCTGTCCTACGCAGACTGCCCAAATTCGGAATGGAATCGGTTGGCGATTGGTTGAAGAGGACAGGCAGGAATGTCTGTCCTACGCGTGTCGCGAAAGGTCCCGTGCGGGTGTTGGCAAATCCAACTTCTACTCTCTATACTTCATCGAAGAAATTCTTCCCTTATTCATTCAAAACCTATGAGACAGATCAAACTGGCTTCGCTCGCGATCCTTCTTCTCGCGTCGGCGGCCCTTGCGCAGGACAAGCTCCTTACCATCGACGACATTTTCGGTCTTGATCCAAAAGTCCGCGTGAACTTTAGCGGCACTCCTAGCCGACTTCAATGGGCGGCCGATGGACGCTCGTTTCGGGTTGTGACCAACGGCACCCTGCAACGCGTTAACGCGGTCACCGGCGATGGTGTTCCTTACTTCGACTCGACGAAGTACAAGAACGCGCTCGTCCAGCTCGGAATGTCCGAAAGGGATATCGCGACACGAACGACGACCGTTCAATTTAACAAGACCGAAACCGCGATCCTTTTTTCAAACGCAAACGATCTCTGGTACTACGATGTCGCGAGCGGCACCGCAAAGCGACTTACAAATACTCGCGAAGAAGAACTCGAGGGTGACTTCAGCCCTGATGGTAAAACTGTGAGCTTCGTCCGCGGCAACAATCTCTTCGTCGTCGATGTCGCGAGTGCGCGCGAAAAACAGATCACGCAGGATGGTTCGGAGAAGATCTATAACGGTTATCTCGATTGGGTATACGAGGAAGAACTTTACGGACGCGGTGACAAACGTGCTTATTGGTGGTCGCCTGATTCGCAGTACATCACGTTCCTCCGGCTCGACGAATCGCCTGTGCCGAAGTTCGTCATTCCGGATGACACGGTGCAGGACCAACGCGTCGAAAACACCGACTACCCGCAAGCCGGCGACGGGAATCCGCTTGTTCAGCTCGCGATCGCGACGGTCGGCGGCACGAACGCGAATCGATTCGTCGATCTGTCGAAGTACAAACAGGACGATACGCTTGTAGTTCGCGTGACGTGGTCGCCAGACTCGAAAGCGATCATTTATCAAGTTCAGAATCGCGAACAGACATTTCTCGATCTCAACGCCGCGACACCCGATGGCAAAGCCCAGACGCTATTCACCGAAACGAGCAAAGCCTGGGTCGGCATCAACGATCATCCGCTCTTCCTGAAAGACGGAACCGCGATCTGGCAGTCGGAGCGCGATGGTTGGAATCATCTTTATCAATACGACAACAACGGCAAATTGCTGAAGCGCGTGACGACGGGCAAGTGGGAAATTCGCACGGTCTACGGCGCGGATGACGCGGGATGGGTTTACTTCTCGGGAACGAAGGATAGTCATATTGCGGAGAACGTCTATCGCGTTCGAGTCTCGGACGGCATCATCGAACGTCTAACGCAAGGACCGGGTTGGCACGCGGCGTCGTTCAACTCAACTTTCAGTCACTTCATCGATACGTCGAGCACCATCAAGACGCCGACGCAGCAGAGACTCTATCGAGCCGACGGCACGCTCGAGCGGATCATCAACGAGAACAAGGTCGACGCGCTTTCTCAGTACAAACTCGGCACGCCGGAGTTCATGACGGTCAAGACGCGTGACGGTTTCGAGATGGACGCGTTGATGATCAAGCCGCCTGACTTCGATGCGAACAAGAAGTATCCGGTTCTGCAGTACACCTACGCCGGTCCTCATGCGCAGTCGGTGGTCGACCGTTGGGGCAGCGTGCGTTACATGTGGCATCAGATGCTCGCGCAGAAGGGCTACATCATCTGGATCTGCGACAACCGCACTGCGAGCGGAAAAGGCATCGAGTCGACGTTCCCGGCATATAAGCAACTCGGTGTGAGTGAGCTTGCCGATATCGAGGACGGCGTAAGTTATTTGAAGTCGCTTCCGTACGTCGATGGCGACCGGATCGGTATCTGGGGTTGGAGCTACGGCGGATTCATGACGAGCTACTCGCTGACGCATAGCAAATCGTTCAAGGCGGGTATTGCCGGAGGTCTCGTCGCGGACTGGCGCAACTACGATTCGATCTACACCGAGCGATACATGCGTACGCCGGAGAACAACAAGGAAGGCTACGACAAGACGTCAGTGCTGAAATCGGCGAAGGACCTTCATGGCCGTCTGCTGATCATCCATGGAATGATGGATGACAACGTCCACATGCAGAACGCGACGCAGTTTATGTTTGAGCTGCAGAAGGCGGGCAAGCAGTTCGATGTGATGTTCTACCCGACCCAGAAACACGGTCTGAGCAATCCGGCGCAGGTCAAACATTGGTACACGATGATGTCGGATTGGGTTGTGAAGAATTTGTGATCAGTCGTAGCTCGTAGGAGTGATTGTGTCGATCGATTCGTCCGGACGTCCAGCTCCGTAGGAGCGAAATGTTTGTAGAATCGATTCGTCAAGACGGCCCCGCTCCGGAGGAGCGGAATGTTCGCATCTAAGTCCCGTAAAAACATCAGGCTCCCAGCGGAGCCCGACTAATTGCGAAACTATTCTACAAACATCAGGCTCCTAGCGGAGCCCGACTAATCTCTCTTATTCCGGACAAGCCCCACCGTTGTCGACCCACTCCTGCACTTTCGCCATAAACACTTCGAGTGTCAGCGGCGGAACAGTCCGACCGTTGCCCGGATCCCAGGCCCACACCACGAGCGGGTCACGACTCTTGACGTGCTCCATCGCCGCGGCGAGCGTCTTGTGTCCGCCATTCTTTGAAGGGTCTTTGAAGTTGCGACAAAGTTGACCCGGCGTCAGTCCCTGAAAAACCATTTTCTGATCCGCCGGCGGCATGTGCCAATCTTTTGAAGTTCCCGGCGGCATGTGTTCGCCGGCCAGATTCTCGTTTTGATGACACGTCGTGCATCGCTGTCCGTAGACGCCTTTACCCTCTTTGCCCCGGGTGACGCCCATCGAATGCGGGGTCATCTCGTCACCTTGCGTCGGTGTGTCGCTCGCCGGGTGGCAATTCGCGCAGCGGGCGGAAAAGAAAACTTTCGCTGCATCATTGAATGCCGCACGTGCCTTTGCCGGGTCGGGGCTGTTCGCGATGGTTTCCTCGGACACTGTTGAACCTTCGACTCGATCGGGCTGAGCATTCCGGTTAGACGATGCGAAGCCGACTAGGACGAGGCATACGCAGAGAACGAGCAGCATCTTGAGATTTCTATGTTTGAGATTCATTTCTCGCCCTACTCCTTCAAGCCGATTTGAGTTCGTCCCGCCGGATCGGCAGGCTACGGATACGTTTGCCGGTCGCTGCGAAGATCGCATTGACGACGGCCGGCGCGATCGGGGGCGTACCGGGCTCACCGACGCCTCCATGCTTTTCCGTACTCGGAACAATGTAGACGTCGACCTTCGGCATTTCGTTCATGCGGAGCATCTTGTAATCGTAAAAGTTTCGCTGCTGAACCTGACCGTCTTTCAAAGTGATTTCGCCATAGATCGCCGCCGTCAAACCATAGACGATCCCGCCTTCCATCTGCGCCTTCACCGTGTCGGGATTTACAACCTGTCCGCAATCGACGGCACAGACTACGCGATGTACCCGAACGCTGCCGTCTTTTCCGACCGAGACATCGGCCACCTGTGCGACAAAGCTGTCGAAGCTTTCATGAACTGCGATCCCACGTCCCATTCCTTTCGCGACCGGTTTTCCCCAACCCGCTTTCTCCGCCGCAAGCTTTAACACACCCGCATGCCGCGGATGTTTTGCGAGAAGCGAGAGTCGGAACTCAAGCGGATCTTTACCGGCTGCGTGAGCGACTTCGTCCAGAAAGCATTCGGTTGAAAATGCAGTATGCGAGCTTCCGACGGAACGCCAGAAACCAACCGGCACTCCTTGACTGATCGGTACCCAGTCGACAAGAAGATTCTTCATGTCGTAGGGAAGTGTGTGAGCGCCTTCGGTCGCGGTGCCGTCGAGTCTATCGGGTGGCGGAGCAAAGCCGAACAACTGAGGCCCGAGATATCCCATTATCGATGCACCGACGAGTCGATGATTCCAGAACACCGGTTTGCCCGCACTGTCGATACCGGCCGACATAACGTTATAAGTGGACGGCCGATAGAAGTCTCCGTGCATGTCGTCTTCACGGGTCCAGACAACCTTCACCGGTTTCCCGACCTGCTTCGAGAGTCTGACGGCGTCGAGAACATAATCGCCGAGTCTTCGTCCAAAGCCTCCGCCGAGGAGCGTGTTGTTTACTTTTACCTTTTCCTCCGGGATCCCAAGAAGCTTTGCGACCTGTCCCTGGACGACCATCTGCGCCTGAATGCCGCTCCAAACTTCACAGCTATCACCGCGGACATCAGCGGTTGCATTCATCGGCTCCATCGTCGCGTGAGCAAGATACGGCGCGTAGTAAGCGGCTTCAATCGTTTTAGCAGCGCCCGCCCGGCCCGCAGCGACATCACCGATCTTTTTCGCTTCGATCGCCTTGCCGTTCTTCGCGGCGTCGACGCTGGCCTGATAAAGCGCGTCGCTCGAAACTCCCTTCATCGCGCCTTCGTCCCACATGACCTTCAGCGCATCGCGTCCCTTTTTCGCCGCCCAATAGTTGTCGGCGACGACCGCGACACCCGAGTCGAGTCTAACGACGTTGCGAACACCCTTGATCGACTTGGCGGCGGAGTCATCCACGTTCGACACCTTGCCACCCAGGACCGGAGAACGAAGGATCGTCGCGGTCAGCATTCCCGGAACCTTCACGTCGATACCGAAGATACCGGTGCCGTTCACCTTTTCCGGTGAATCGATTCGCTTGACGTTCTTGCCGATGTATCGAAAGTCTTTCGGGTCTTTCAATTTTGGCGAAGCGGGTGGTGTGATCTTCGCCGCGGCGTCGAGGAGCGTTCCATACTTTGCTGTGCGCTTCGACGCAGGGTCGAACACCTCGCCGTTGCGAGCTTGCAGAGTTCCGGCCGCGACTCCCCACTGGGCAGCGGCAGCGGCGACGAGCATCTCGCGCACCGACGCTGCCGATTTTCTCAGAGGTTCAAAAAATCCTTTTACACTCGCGCTGCCGCCGGTGATCTGACCGCCTAGAGCCGGGTTGATAAATTCTTTTCCCGGAGGACCGTGCTCGTAGGAGACGTCCTTCCAGTCGACCTCGAGTTCATCGGCGACGATCATCGGGAGCGACGTGAGAACACCCTGACCCATCTCTGCCTGACCCACGATGACGGTCACTTTTCCATCAGGTGCGATGCGGATGAAAGCGTTCGGCTTAAATTCTGCCGGTGGTTGCGGCTCGATGTTGAATCGCTCCTCGGCTCGCGAACGAAGCGGTAGGGCAGTGCTGACCAATAGAGCGCCGCCGGCGACGATGGTGGCTTTGAGGAACGAACGTCTGTCGATATCGGTTTTCGATGACATGTTACTTTCCTCCCGTTCCGTTTATAGCCGCAAGCTTGATCGCATCGCGGATCCGGTTGTAGGTACCGCACCTGCAGATCACACCCGACATCGCGTGGTCGATATCGGCGTCGGTAGGCTTACTGTTCTCTTTCAGAAGTATCGCCGCGGACATGATCTGACCGGACTGGCAATAGCCGCATTGCGGGACGTCGACCTCGATCCAGGCCTTCTGCAGCGAGTGCGTCGTGTTTGCCGAGATGCCTTCGATCGTCGTGATCTCTTTCCCGACCGCGGCCTTCATCGGAGTGACGCATGATCGGCGGGCTTCGCCGTTCACATGGATCGTGCAAGCACCGCACTGCGCGACACCACATCCGAATTTGGTTCCGGTCAAACCGATATCGTCCCGAATCACCCATAGAAGCGGTGTGTCGGGATCGGCGTCGACGTCGTACTCCTTTCGATTCACTCTGAGCTTTGTCATTAGAACCTCACTTACAGCGAAACAACTTGCACGAAGTTTATTTGTTAATGGAACGTTGGGAGAAAGTATACCACCGTGGGTGAGAGAAAATTTGTCTAACCGTCTACCCGCTACCGCTTAACGTCTAACGTCTACTGCTCCTCGCCCCCATCCGCCATCGATTCGACCGGAGTGTCCGCGCCTTCTTCATGGTTTTCAGTGACGGTAGCGACGCCGCCGACCCGGCTGGTGCCGACATTCGGTTTAAAGTTTCCGGCATCGTCGTACAGTCGACGATACTGCGCCGTGTTTCGGACCACGCCCTGCACGTAACCTCGCGTCTCTTTAAAAGGAATCGCCTCGACAAACTCGTCGATCTCGATCGGTAAATTCGCACGCCATTGCGGCACGCGGCCCGGACCGGCGTTGTAGGCGACGGCGACATACTCGAGCTTTCCGAACTTATCGAACTGATCTCGCATAAACGCCGTTCCGAGCTCTATGTTGAGCGGTGCCTGAAAGAGTACGTCCGATGTGATAGTCGGTGTCTTCGACGCATACTTCCTCGCCATCGTCTGTGCGGTCGGGACGAGAAGCTGCATTAGGCCATACGCTTTTGCATGCGATCGAGCTCGCGGGTCAAACACCGACTCCTGCCGGATCAGACCGGCGACCTGATACTTATCCAGATTTCGCAGACCCGCCCAGTACTTGATGTCGTTCCAGTGGCTCAACGGATAAAAGATCTCCCACTCGTCGCGACCCATCTCCTCGGGGTTCATTTGCGAATAGTCGGGGTAACTCTTCGCGAGAGCGAGAAGCGCGTTAACGTTGTCGCCTTTTAACCGGAAGAAGCGGGCGAGCGCGAGGCTGACGGAGGGTGAGTTCTGCGCCGAACGTCGGGCTTCATTCAACTCGTCGTTCGCCCAATCGAAAAGAGCTATCGTACTCAGCTCTTCACTCTTTTCCGTTCTGGCGATATCGATCGCTGTCGATGTCTCCTTGGCGACGGTGATCGTCTTCAATGCCGCGACCGCTTTCGCTACTAGCGGATCGACCTTCGCACCTGCCGGGCACGACATCGCACTCAGCCGCTGCTGCGCCAGATATCCGTACCAGTTCGCCGAGTAACGACTGATCACACCTTCGTAAAGAGCACACGCCTCGGCCGTCTTACCGGCGCGTTCGGAATCGCGTGCTGACCAATAGCCCGCCTTGCCGCGGTTCGTCGTATCTTTTTCGGCGTAACGTGCGAGATGCTCGGTAAACATCTTCGACGACAACGCGAAGTTGCCTCGATCGTGTTCCTGCCACGCCATATCGAACTGAGCACCCGCGACCTCGACTGCATTCGGAAAATTTACGACGGCGGCCCGGAAGAATGCCTGAGCCTCAACGTTACTCTTCGCATCGCGTGCGGCAGATCCGGCATCGGCCCAAGCCTTCGCGGTCAGCTTTCCGTTCGGATACTTGCCGCGCATCTCCTCGGCAGTCGTGCGTGCTTGAGGCCACATGCGCGCACGAGCGTAGGCGAGGGTGAGTTGATAGTAGGCTTCTTCTTTTTCGTTCGCGGAGGATGGGATCGCGTTGAAGGCTGTCTGTGCTTCAACCGCTTTTCTCGAGCCGGCCAATGCGGTCAAGTGTCGGACCCGGACCGCGGACGTCACGCCTGTTGGGAAATTCGACGAGAGATCCGTATACGCTTTATCGGCGCCGGCAAAATCGCGTGCGGCGAGTAGCTTGTCTCCGCGGGCGATCAGTTCGTCGGCGGAACCCGCCGCCAGCGGTTGAGACATCGAGGTGAGTTTTGCTTCGGCAGTCTTCGCCGAGTCGGTACCCGCTCCAAAGAAATAAGCTCGCCGGTAATATCGGATCGCCTCAGGCTGATTACCTTGCGATTCATACGCTTCAGCGGTGAGACGATTCGCGTCCGCATTTCCAGCCGCGCTCAACCTCGCGAGCCACGAGGGAACGTTCAACGCCTGACCTGACTTCGTCGCGGAATCTGCCCATTTCAATCTCGCATCCGTGACGCGGATCGAATCGGGAAACTCGTTTATGAGTTGCGCAAAAACGATCATCGCCCCGGCGTGATCCCCAGATTGTTGCAACGCCCATCCACGAAGCCAAAGAGCGTGGTCCGCGATCTTTGTCTTGGTTCTGAAATCGTTTGTATTGAGTAACGCCGCCGCTCCGGTGAAATCCTTGTTGTCGAACTTCATCTTCGCACGCAGGAGTTTGGCTAGAAGTCCGGTTCGCGTGCCGGAAAACCGCGACTCGATACTCGCAATGTAGGAGTCGGTCGGGGCGAGTCCGTCGCGCGACATCTGTCTCAGGTTTGCGAGGGTCTGCTCTTCGGTCGGCTGGGCCGAGCACCCAACGGTGAATAGCGTAAAGACGAAGATCGTCGTAAAGACGAAAGCTGCGGTTTTAGAAAGCATTGGCGTGTAAAACTCCGAGTGTTTGATGCTGGATGGGATACGGGTTTTGTCCAGTGTAAAGTTCCTTTCCAACGACGAAAATTCATTATATGATACCAAAGCAAATCGTTCTGATCCCCGAGAAAGTCGCGTATGAAGATTGGCATCGCAGTTCTAGCCATTGTTATCGGTGCCTTTGCGCACGGCTTTGCTCAGGACCCACCCGCCGAAGTAGTTAAGATCTCGACAAATCTGATTCAGCTCGACGCGACGGTCACCGACTCGAAGGGGAACGTGATCCGTGATCTCACTCGCGACGACTTCGAGATCTTTGAGAACGGCCGGAAGCAGGCCGTGAGTGGGTTCTCGTTTGTGTCGCACGCGGCAAAAAAGACGACAACAACCTCATCGCCATCGCAGACCGGCCCGGTTGTCGCTCCGGTTCCACCTAGCGAAGTGCGTCCGGATCGTGTTCGACGTGCGGTCGCCCTGGTCGTCGACGACCTATCGCTCTCATACGAGAGCATGAACAAGACGAGGCGCTCGCTCAAGAAGTTCGTCGAGGAACAGATGTCGGAGGGCGATCTCGTCGCGATCATTCGAGTCGGCACCGGGATGGGAGCATTGCAGCAATTCACATCGGACAAGCGCCAACTCCTAGCGAACATCGAACGGCTTAAATTCAATCCGCAAGGGCGCGGAAGGATCGGTTCGTTCGCGCCGATCAACGATGGTCCCGAATCGCTGCAGAAGCAGGATGAGGACGGCGATGACGCGCTGGTAAAGAAGCAGTTTCAGGATTCATTCGGCGACTATCAGGAAAGCATGTGGGCGCAGGGTACGCTTGGCGCTCTGCGATATGTCGTGAACGGTCTTGCGTCGTTGCCTGGGCGCAAAGCGGTCGTACTTTTCTCCGATGGCTTCCAGATAATTCAACGCGACGAGCATGGATATACGCAGATGAGTCGGGGGAAGGAGTTTATTAAGATCCTGATCGACATGGCGAACCGTGCGTCGGTAGTGTTCTATACGATGGATGCCCGAGGTCTTGATGACGGCGTTATAACGGCACAAGATTCGGTCTATCCATCGCGGCCGCCCAACAACCCCAGACGGTTTCAAGAAGTCCGGGAGGCTCGTACGAAAGAGTTGTTCGATACGCAGGATGGCATGGTTTATCTTGCGGAAGAGACCGGCGGATTTCCGGTGCTGATCCAGAACGATCTGAATGTTGGGCTGGAAAAGGTTCTCGAGGACCAGAGTTATTATCTGCTCGCGTACGAACCTACGGCGGAGACATTCGATGCGAAGACGTCGCGATCTAACAATCTCGAGATCAAGGTCAAACGCGAAGGGGCGAAGGTTCGCTATCGAAGCGGCTTTTTTGCGAATGCCGTCGATCCTGCAGCGAAGCCTGTCAAACAAACTCAAGCCCAACGTCTTCAGGAAGCACTAACATCGCCGTTCGTGGCGAACAAAGTCGGACTGAGGATGAACGCTCTGTACGGGAACAACACCGGCGGCGACTTTGTCACCGCGTTTCTGCACATCGACACACGCGATCTGAAATTCGTCGACGCCGACGGCGGCATGAAGAAGGCGTCGTTGGACGTTCTTGCCGTGACGTATGGTGAGAACGGTGTGGCTGTCGACAAGATCGCACGGCGCTTCGAGTTGCCGGTCAAGCAGGACGATTATGAGCGTATGCTCAAACAGGGATACGTCTTCTTCTTCAACTTTCCGATAAAGAAGCCCGGTCCATATCAATTTCGCGTTGCGATCCATGACCCGCTTGGCGATACGATCGGTTCGGCGAGCCAGTTTGTCGAGGTGCCCGATCTTAAGAAGAAGTCTCTGACGCTTTCGGGTATCACACTTGAGAATTTCTCTGCGGAAGATTGGCAGCGGATGTCGTCGGGGATGCAAAAGGTTTCCGACAAGAAGGAAAGCGGAGTCGTTACGTCTGGAGATCTGATGTCGGACACGTCACTCCGAAGATTCCACCGGGGCACCGTGTTGCATTACTCGTTTGATGTTTACAACGCACAGTCGCAACAGAACGTGACGACCCGGCTCCGCGTTTTTCGCGACGGCGATCTCCTGCTCGATGGCAAGCCAATCCCCGTCGATGCGTCCGGGCGAACGTCGACCGGAAGCGTGCGTTCAAATGGTGCGATGAGTTTGCCCGCCAACATGGCACCGGGCGATTACATTTTGCAGATAGTCGTCACGGATGGTTCAAACAAGCGAGTGGCGACCCAGTATGTTCAGTTCGAGCTGTTGTGAAAACTATGAGAGTGAAGTTAATCGGTTCGGTCGCATTGCTTCTCCTCGCGATCACGGTCAATCACGCGCAGACCGTAACACCCAGTCCAACCGCGACACCGCCGCCGACTGATGATGACGGAAAAGTCGTTAAGATCACGACGTCGATCATCCAGATCGATGTCTCGGTAACGGACCGGAAGGGTCGTGCGATTTCCGATCTGAAGCCCGATGAGATCGAGATCTACGAGAACGGAGTAAAGCAGAAAATAACCGGATTCTCATTTGTCTCAAACCCCCAGGCAGCCGCACCGAAGGAAAAGAAGGTTGATAAGAACGACCCCAAGGCAAACATCCCGGAGCCTCCGCTCGTTCTTCGCCCGGAGCAGGTGCGTCGAACGATCGCGCTTGTGGTTGACGATCTGACGCTTTCTTTCGAAAGCACTGCTCACGTCCGACGTGCGCTGAAACGATTCGTCGATACGCAGATGCAGGATGGAGACTTGGTCGGGATCATTCGTACGGGTGTCGGTATCGGTGCTCTGCAGCAGTTCACGTCGAACAAGCAGCAGCTCTATGCCGCGATCGATCGCGTGAAATGGAACGCATCTGGACGCGGACGGTTTGGCTCCTTCGACCCGACAGAACCGACGATGACCGAACGAGCCCGTGCACGGGGCGACGAGTTTATAACAGATCAGGATATTCAACAGGACAAACGGTTCAGCCAGGAAGCAAAGGAGTTTCGTGAGAGTGTGTTTACAACAGGCACACTCGGGGCTCTCAAGTATATCGTCGACGGCATGGGTGAACTACCGGGACGCAAATCGGTAATTCTGTTCTCCGATGGCTTTCAGATCTTTCCCAGATTGATGACCTCGAACGGATCTGCGAATCAAAGTGAAGATCCCGGCCTTTTCGGTTCGGGTAACGCGGGATTCGCCTCACAGACGATCGACTTCATGAGAGACCTCGTAGACATTGCGAATCGCAAGTCGGTGATCTTTTACACGATCGATGCACGTGGGCTCGAGACAACCGCCATTACCTCTCAAGATCAGTTTGCAGATCCGACTTTGCTTGATCGCGGAGCCTTACAGTCGATGCGGGATGTTTCGTCAGACCGCAGCGCCGAACTCTTCGACACGCAGCAGGGTCTGGTCTATCTCGCGAAGCAGACGGGCGGTCTTGCTTACTACAACCAGAATGACATCGGTAACGGCATCGATAAGGCGCTCGACGATCAAAGCTATTATCTCGTCGCTTACGAGCCGGGCGAAGCTTCGTTCGATGCGAACGTGCGAAAGTTCAACAAGCTCGACGTAAAAGTGCTTCGTGACGACACCAAGGTCCGACATCGCAGCGGGTTCTTCGTCGCGGAAAAGAAAGAACCGGAAACGGTCCGCGTCGATGTGAATACGCCGACGAAGATAATGCGAGCGTTGAAGTCGCCGTTCGCCGTCAATGACATCAGCGTGAAGCTCAACGCGCTTTTCGGCTATAGCGAGAAGGACGGCTACTACGTCCACTCGTTCCTCCACATCAATACTAAGGACATGCAGTTCACGAAACTGCCGAACGGCGATTACCAATCAGTATTCGATGTGCTGGCGGTCAGTTATGGAGACAATGGTCAGCCGGTCGATAAGAACAACGTGACCGGAACGATGCAGTTCAAACCCGAACAGTACGCAAAGCTCCTCGATGAGGGCTTCTCTTACAGCTTTATTTTTCCGGTGAAGAAACCGGGTGCGTATCAGATGCGTGTCGCTATCTTCGACCGGGGCAATAAAGAGGTGGGTTCGGCGAACCAGTTCATTGAAGTTCCCAACCTGAAGAAATCCGGTGTGACGCTTTCGGGCATCGTTCTCGAGAACATTACCGAGCATGCCTGGAACCAGTTGATTAGCGGAGCTTCGCAGATAGCGACGAGTGCGTCATCGGGGACCGCGAAGGCTGATCCGCTTCAGGACACTTCGTTGAGAAAGTACAGACGCGGAACCGTGCTGCGATACGGCGTGGAGATCTATAACGCGAAGATAGTACCCGGCCAATCGCAGATCCGCCTTCAGACGAGGGTCTTTCAAGATCGAAAGAAAGTTTTCGAGGGCGAGGAGAGGCAAGTGGACACCAACTCGCAACCGGGCGTCAAGCGACCGGTGTTCACCGATGCGGTCTCGCTCGGGAAGAACCTTCTGCCGGGCGACTACGTCCTGCAGGTCATCGTCACCGACGGTCTTGCGAAAGAGAAGAAGCGGCTCGCGACGCAGTATGTCCAGTTTGAAGTTATCGAATAAACGTTAAGTCTCTCCGCCCACAACATGACTCGACTACTCGGAATTCTTGTTCTCACGATAGTCCTCTCTTGCGCTGCGCTGTCGCAGTCGCCTACACCTTTACCTGCCGACACGGGCGCCGTCGTAAAGATCTCTACGAATCTTATTCAGATCGACGTCACGGTTAAAGACCGAAAAGGGAAGGTTGTCACTGATCTGAGGCCGGAAGAGATCGAGATCTTTGAGAACGGCAAGAAGCAAGAGCTCACGAACTTCTCGTTCATTGCGAATATCAGACCCGAAGAACAGGTAGAAAAGCCAAAGGAAAAGGACAAGTCGAAATTCGTCTTGCCGTCTTCAGCCCTTAAGCCTGAACAGGTGCGCCGTACGCTTGCCCTGGTTGTTGACGATCTGTCGCTCTCTTTCGAAAGCACTGCTTACGCGAAACGCGCGTTGAAGAAGTTTGTCGACGAGCAGATGCAGGACGGAGACCTGATCGCCATTATTCAGACCGGTGCAGGTACTGGAGCCTTGCAGCAATTTACGAATGATAAGCGTCGGCTGTACGCCGCTATCGATAGGATTCGATGGAACGCGATCGGCTCGGGCGGTCTTGGAGCCCTTGAGCCTCTCCAGGAACCGATGCCGGGTCCCCCACCCAAATCACCGGACGATCGGACGGCCGCCGACGAGCGCCGCGAGGTCGCCGAGTATCGCAACAGCATCTTTGCAAACGGCACCCTGGGGGCTCTCGAATATGTCGTTCGTGGTATGCGGGAGCTGCCAGGCCGGAAGTCGATACTCCTTCTCTCGGATGGCATCCGTATGTTCAAGACTGAGAACGGGCTGGTCACAATATCGAATTCCATAATGGATTCCATGCGACAGCTTGCCGACCTCGCGACGCGGGCGTCGGTATTGATCCACACGATGGATGCACGGGGTCTTTATTACTTCGGTCTGACTGCGGCGGATGACCCCGGTGGCCGCACACCGCGACAACTCGAAGCGGATCTGAAAATGCGCAAGAGTCAGTTCGAAGGAGAACAGGAAGGTCTCATCTTGTTAGCGAAGAAGACGGGCGGGACGGCGATCTACAACACGAACGATCTTGCCGGGGGCATTCGAAAGATCCTCGACGACCAGAGTTACTACTTGATCGGCTATCAGCCCGACGCGGAAGCATTCGATCCGAAAGCGGTGCGGTTCAATCAGCTGGAGGTGAAGGTCAAACGGCCCGGTTTGCAGGTAAGCCATCGAAATGGATTTATCGGTGTCACGGATAAGGAGTTGGATAAGCCGCGGGAAACCCCAGAGGCACGGATGTTCCATTCGCTTTCGTCGCCCTTTGCCGTTAACGACATCTCGCTGCGTTTGCACGCGCTCTTTTACAAGCCGCCGAACTTCTTAGATACCTTTGTCAGATCCTTTGTTCATATCCCTGGTAGAGACCTTACTTTCACCGACGAACCCAACGGTGAGAAGAAGGCAGTGTTCGACATTATCGCCGCCGGCTTCGGCGACACCGGAACGTATGTGGACCGGGTGTCGAAGACGTATACGATCGTTCTGACGAAAGAGGCGTACGATCGGGCGATGAACCAGGGCCTCGTGTACGAGTTCTCCTTTCCGGTAAAAACGGCAGGTGCGTACCAGTTCCGAATATCGCTTCGTGATCACGGAAACGACAAGATCGGCTCAGCGCATCAGTTTATTGAAGTCCCAAATCTAAAGAAGGGCCGCATGGTGCTTTCGGGGGTTGTGCTTGATAACATCCCGTACGGGGAGTACCAGCGACAGCTTGCCGGTGAACCGGCGGAGCCGGCGCTGTCGGATCCATTGCTCGCGACCTCGCTGCGGAAGTTCAGAACCGGCACCGTACTCAGTTACGGCTTCAATGTCTACAACGCAAAGATCGTCGGAGCTTCGCCGAATCTTACGTTCCAGACTCGGATCTTCCGCGACGGCAAGCCTATCTTCGAAGGGCCCCCGGAACCCGTTGTTCCGATCAGTGTTCAGCAAGGCACGGTTGCTTTTTCCGGTTCGCTCGCACTGGGGACGGCGATGGTCGCGGGAGAATATGTCTTGCAGATCGTGATTACTGACAATGGCGCGAAGTCGAAGAGAAATACCGCGACGCAGTTTGTGCTGTTTGACGTCGTCGACTAGGCGTCGTTTACTCCCGGAGCATTTCGTCGATGCTCAAAGCATCCCTTAGGTGAAGAAGATATTACTCAAACTGATCTCGTTGTCATGGCCCCGAGCATTTGGCCTTTTGTGTCTAATGCTCTCTCTCTCATGCGTGGTCCGCTCCCAATCCGCGTCGCCCACTCCGCCACCTGCCGACGCGACGGACATCGTCAAGATCTCCACGACCCTTATCCAAATCGATGTGACGGTCAGGGACCGTAAGGGAAGGGTCGTCACCGATCTGAGGCCGGACGAGATCGAGGTTTACGAGAATGGAAAGAAGCAGGTGCTGACAAACTTTTCATTCATCTCTAATGTCCGATCGGCCGAAGAAATTGCGAAGACGAATGAAGACAAGAAGAATCGTCCCGTTGTCTTGCCGCCTTCTGAGATAAAGGCGGACCAGGTTCGGCGGACGATCGCGCTGGTCGTGGATGACCTGGGTCTGTCATTTGAAAGTACATACCAAGTTCGACGCGCACTGAAAAAGTTTGTTGACGAACAAATGCAGGAAGGTGATCTTGTCGCAATCATTCGCACTGCGGCTGGCATCGGTTCGCTACAGCAGTTTACGAATGACAAAAGGCAACTCCATCTTGCGATAGATAGAGTGCGCTGGAACGCGATGGGCCGTGGCGGTATCGGAGCTTTTGAGCCGCTCCAGCGGCCTATGGCGGGTGAGAACCGGGAGCTAAATGAGCGCGGGGGAGGATACGGTGGCTTCCAACGCGAGTTCGAGGACTACTCTAACAGCGTATTTACAACCGGTACGCTCGGTGCGATCGAGTATGTCGTCCGCGGGATGGAAGAGTTGCCGGGAAGAAAATCGGTCCTGCTTCTCTCGGATGGTTTTCGACTGGTCGTCGACGAAGACGGATTCCGAACGATGTCCAATCGCGCGTTAGAGGGCATGCGGCGATTAGTCGACTCAGCGAATCGCGCGTCGGTTGTGATCTCGACGATGGACGCTCGTGGTCTTCAGTACTTCGGACTTACAGCGGCTGACGACCCCGGCGGCCGGACACCGCAACAACTCGATCAAGCGATAAATGACCGCCGGCATTTTTTTAACGACAGTCAGGACGGGCTAAATTTCTTAGCAAAGAAGACGGGCGGAGTCTCGATCTACAACTCGAACGATCTCAGTGGCGGCATTCGGAAAATACTCGATGACCAGAGCTATTACCTGATCGGCTACCAACCCGACTCCGAAACGTTCGATCCGAGAACCCGACAGTTCAATAATCTCGAGATCAAGGTCACGCGGCCGGACACGCAGGTGCGCCATCGAAGCGGATTCTTCGGGGAAGCGGACCGAGCGAAGGTTAGACCGACGGGAACGCTTGCGGACCGGATGTTCCATTCGCTTTCGTCGCCGTTTGCCGTGAACGACATCACGCTCCGGCTGAATGCGTCATTTCACAAACCGCCAAACTTTATAGCGACCTTTATCAGATCGCTCGTTCATATCCCCGGAAAAGATCTCACGTTTACCGACCAACCCAACGGAACTAAGAAAGCCGTCTTCGATATTATCGCGGCGGGCTTTGGCGAGAGCGGCGTCGTCGTTGACCAGGTGTCGAAGACTTACACGGTCGAGTTGACGAAGGATGCCTACGAGCGCGCGATGAAACAAGGGCTCGTGTATCAGTTCTCCTTTCCGGTAACGACTCCCGGGGTATACGTGCTTCGCATCGCGCTTCACGATCACGAGAACGATAAGATCGGATCGGCGAATCAGTTTGTCGAAGTGCCGAATCTGAAGAAGAAGCGAATGTTCCTTTCGGGGGCGGTCCTCGACAACATTCCGTATGACGAGTATCAGCGTCAGAGCGGTGGACAATTAGCCGGGGCAGGAACGTCGGATCCAATGCTCGCGACATCGCTGCGGCAATTCAAACGCGGCACCGTGCTCAGTTACAGTTTCAATATCTACAACGCGAAGTTAGTTGGAGCTTCTCCAAATCTGACTTTTCAAACGCGGGTCTTTCGCGATGGCCAGCCGATATTCGAGTCGAAGCCGGAGCCTGTCGTCCCGCTTAGTGTTCAGCACGGCACCGTTGCTTTTTCCGCCGCACTTGCGCTCGGCACTTCAATGTTGCCTGGTGATTATGTGCTGCAGGTCGTGATCACTGATAGCGGCGCGAAGGGGAAGACCGTGCAGCAGTTCGTTACATTCGAGATCACCGAATAGCCGATCACGCGCGGGTGATTCGAGCCGGTCGATCTTGTACAGAACGTGGGCCTCGGGATTACATCTTGCAGGTGGTTATAATTGACAGCGTCGCTAACGAAAAGCCACGGACTGCCACGCAATTCGTCCAGTTTGAAGTAATTGAATAACTTTCTCTCCAATATCATATTGTTGTCACCACCCAGAACAGTCGGGCTCGCCGGCCTGATACTTTTCTTTTTTAGCG
>DATEOJ010000317.1:0-5275 GCA_035274235.1 Pyrinomonadaceae bacterium | reverse complement strand
TAGATTGCAGGCTCAGTGAAACGGTTTTAGCCGCGGATATCGCGGATCGAGAGCTCGCGTTAGCGAGCGAAAGCATATAGCCCCGGGCGTGAGCCCGGGGTTTGTCATCAGACCCGCGAGCCTGCGTAGCGGGCGAAAGACTTTTCATCAATATCTGCCGCTCGCATACGCGAGCTTCTCGCGTGTGAAGCCTACCCCCAGCTCACGCTGGGGGCTAGATGCTGTCGCTCGCTACGCGAGCTAGGAACCGCTCATATTGCCACCGGAACGCGACCACGAAAAAAAGGCCGCCCGAAAGGCGGCCTTGAGGCTGTGTTAAAGCGAGAACTACTTCAACGACACATCGTCCACGCGGAAGGTGGTCGGCAGGCTCACATCCGTCGTCGAACGGAATTGCAAACGCACCGTCTGACCGCGATACGCAGCGAGGCTCGCTGACTTCTGCGAGTAGACGCCGGCCGTTCCCTTGTTAAGGTTGCTGTACGTCGAGAGCGTTGCGAGCAATGTTCCCGCCGTGTTTCGAACCTCTACAAACAACCTGTCATACTGCGTCGATGTTGTCGTCTCGCTCGATGTGACATTTAGCCAGAACGTCAGACTAGCCGGAGCCGCCGACGGGATCGTCACGGTCTGATAAGACTGACCCGACGTGCTGTTGTTCACACCGAAGTAGATGTAACCGGTTCCGCCATGCGGGTAATTGCCCGGGTTGACGTAGAATGCACCCGCGCCCGACGAGACCCACGGGGACACGCTGCCTTCGAAGCCACCGTTAACCAGAAGCTCGCTGCCGCCACCCGGAGTTGGCGTCGGGGTCGGAGTCGGAGTTCCACCGGGGCACGATCCAACACCCACCGCGCACCAGCCTTGTGCGACGCCGTTGTACTGCGTGCTGCCGGTGCCGTAGATCGCGGTCGCCGCATTGAGCGTCGCCGTTCTCGCTCCCGAGAAATTCGTGCCCGAAGTCATGTAAGAGGTGAGAGCGCGGTAGAAGATCCTTTCCGCGGCGCTCGTACCGATACCCGTAACCGAGATTCCGCTGACGCGATTGGTACCGCCATTAGCGATCAGATAAAAAGCGTGATTCGAGATGCTCGAGTTTGTGTGGACGCCGCAGTTGTCATTGCTGCTCGACGGCGTACACGCGCCTTGATAGAGACGAAGCGTGTAGTGGTCGGGATCGCCAACGGAGTTCGGATTGTCCATCCGACGCAAAGCGTCACCCGCAGTTCCAGGTGTGTATGAATCCTCGCCGATCTTCCAAGTGTCGCTCGATACCGCACCGTCCTTGTACGCCTCGACCATCGCACCGAAAATGTCGGACCACGATTCGTTCAATGCACCTGACTCACCCGCGTAGGTCAGATTCGCGGTTCGCTCGGTAACGCCGTGCGTCATTTCGTGACCGCAGATATCGACTGTCGTCAACGGCGAGAAATTCACGCCATCGCCATCGCCGTAGCTCATGCGGTTGTTGAACCAGAACGCGTTGTTGTAACGGCCGCTGGTTCCAAAGTGTACGCGTGAAGTGATGAGGCTGACGCCACTGTTAGCCGCCGCCGTCGTGACTCCCGGTCCGCCCGCTCCGTCGATACCGTTTCGGCTGTGAACATTCAGGTAATAGTCATACGTCCAGCGTGCGCCAAAGTGCGCATCGACACCTGCGCGTTGGATCGTCGTGTTCCATATGTCGTCCGTATCCGTGTAGCGCGACTGCGTACCTCCACCACCGGTCGATTCGTTACCCGTGCTGTTCATGTTGAACGTACCCATCCTGCGGGTCAGGTCTTCCATGTAAAACGTCGAACCGGACGAACTGGTGTTGATCGTAACCGTCCCGCTGTAGAGTGAGCTACCGCTTCCGGTTTGGAGATTGTTGTACTGGAAAATATTTTCGCCAGTGTGTGCATCGACGAAGATCACCCAAACGGATGTATCGTCGCTGCCGTCGATGCGAGGCATTTCAACGCGGTACGCGAGGTGGTCGCGGTCTTCGCCGCGATAGATAAAGAGGTCGATGTTCGGTTTCTCGGTCATGAACCGTGAACCCCTGTACTCAATCTTGGCAATTCTCAAAGCATCTTGTTCTGTGAGATTGGGTTTCGTTTCTATCGCGACACCTTCTTTGAGCGAGTCGGTGACCAACGACAATTCGCCATCTGCTTTTAGATGGACGATGGCTTCGCCTTCCCACACCGGCACACCACCGATGCGTTGCTGCACATGAGTATGTGCCATCCGAAGGTCGTCGATCTCAACGCGCTTTACGACGAAGTCGTCTGCGTTTCCGATCGCACGTTGTGCGGCCCGGTCACGAAGGATACCGAGACTGATCTGTTTGGCGAGTTCACGCTCGTCGTCGTTACCTGTAATGAACAAGTTCCTGCTTGCTCCGGTCTGCTGGGATACTATTCCGAAAACGAAAAGCACGCCGGCGAGAACCGCTAATACGCTTAGAAGTTTCTTCACGCTCTTTGTCTCCTTTGGGATTTATTCGCTGATAAAGTTATCAAGCCGTATAAATAGAAATAGAAACCATCCCGCAGAACGGTGACGCCAGGAGTCGGGAGCAGAGCTTCGATTGCCGGTGTCCGAAAAGACAGAAAAGATCGCGAAAGAAAAATTCGAGGGCTTAGTACAGCAAATGAGTCTAGACAGCGACGCGGGATGTGTCAAGCATATTTAATGACTGCTATAAAAAATTTAAATGGTAAGACCAGTGCCCGACATATGATGGAGTTGAGATTCGTAAAAGAGGGGGACATCGTCAGCTGGAGAGAGCTCTCGGCCGTGCATCGAGTCCGAAACGGGATCTATCATCGCAACGGTCGGCTCGTCTCACTGCTCACCGACTTCGGGCGTATCAATCCCTGCTACCCGGACTTTCATGGCACGACGCGCGAAGTGATTCACTACACCGGCTCCGGTCGTCGCGGTGATCAAAAACTCGACCCGCCAAATCAAGCGCTCCACAACGCGATCGAGAGTGGGCACTCGGTTCCGCTCTTTAACAAACTCGCACCGGGCCGGTGGGAGTTTCTCGGTCACTGGACGGTGACAGCGGCCGAGTATGTTTTTGACGAGAAACAGAATAGAATGCTCTGGAAATTCACCCTGCAAAACGTCGCTAGCCACGACTCAGATTAGAATCAGGAGGCCTTCGCATGCTCTCTAGGAAATCGTTCGCTTTGTCGGTAGCAGTTCTGCTACTCGTCTCTTTCGCACAGTCGCAAACCGCTTGGTCGCCGGAGGTTCAGGTCAAGACACGCGGACTCGGTACACCGCGACTCTCGCCCGACGCCAAACGTGTCGTCTATACCGTCAACGACGCGGTTATGACGGCGGATAAAAGTGAGTTCGTCACGCAGATCTGGCTCGCGACGTCGGATGGAAAAGAGAATTACCAACTCACGTTCAACGACAAGTCGTCGACCAATCCGAAATGGTCGCCGGACGGGAACTGGCTCGCGTTCACGTCGAACCGAAAAGACAATCGGAACAATCTCTACATACTTCGCGTGACCGGCGGCGAGGCCGAACAGGTTACCGATCTGAAAAGCAGCATCAGCGACTTCGAATGGTCGCCGGACGGAAAGTGGATCGCGTATGCGATGGCGGATGCGAAGTCTGACGATGAAGATAAGAACGACAAGGGTCGAAACGATTTTCGTTGGGTCGACGAGAATTCGAAGATGGCTCGGCTCTACGTTATCCCTTTTGCGAAAGATGCGAGCGGGAAACGCGAAGCAAAGAAGCTTACGAATGACAATCGTAGCGTCACCGGATTCAACTGGTCTCCGGACAGTTCGCGAATCGTTTTCAATCATGTCTCCGGTCCGGGTGCGAACGAGTGGCCGTCGTCGGATATTGCTATCGTCGAAGTCGCGTCGGGAAAGTTGAACGCGCTTGCAGCGACACCGGCGGCCGAGTCGGGTCTTCAATACTCCCCCGACGGCAAGTGGATATCCGGCATTGTGTCCGATCTTCCGGTCCGATGGGCGCAGAGTTACTCGGTCGTTGTGTATCCGGCGGACGGTGGTGCACCGAAGGCGATGGCGTTGTCATACGA
Organism: Pyrinomonadaceae bacterium; assembly: GCA_035274235.1. Classification (GTDB taxonomy): domain Bacteria; phylum Acidobacteriota; class Blastocatellia; order Pyrinomonadales; family Pyrinomonadaceae; genus OLB17. The sequence goes on along the minus strand of DATEOJ010000317.1, from coordinate 1,206 downwards.
CGCACAGCCTTTCATGATCGGGTGGTCGTCGGATGGAGCAAAGATATTTTTCAGCGAGGGTAAGGGAACAGGCACGGCGTTATACGAAGCTAACGTCGGAGCCGGGACGGTGAAAGAGATCCAGTATGAGAACTCGGTGATCAACGGGATCAGCATGTCGAGGGACAAGACGATGTATGCATTCGTCAGCCAGTCCAGCGACAAAGCGCCGGAGGTCTATGTCGTGCGAACCGGAGCTCCGACTCTGACCCAGATCTCCAAAGCGAATGCCGACTATGCGAAGTTGCCCTTCGGAAAGACTGAAGTCGTCAAGTGGAAAAGCGCGGACGGTCGTGAGATCGAGGGGCTGCTGACTTACCCGGTCGGGTACACAGCCGGAACAAAAGTCCCGCTCATACTCAACATCCACGGCGGACCCGCGGGTGTTTTCCAGCAAAACTTTATCGGTGGACGAGGTTCATATCCGATCGCGACATTCGCGTCGAAGGGTTACGCGATCTTGCGTCCAAATCCACGCGGGTCGTCGGGATACGGGACGGAGTTTCGCCGGGCAAATATCAAGGACTGGGGTGTTGGTGATTATAACGACCTGATGACCGGCGTCGATAAAGTGATCGAGATGGGCGTCGCGGATCCGAACAGACTCGGCGTGATGGGTTGGAGTTACGGCGGCTATATGACGTCGACGATCATCACAAAGACGAAGCGGTTCAAGGCCGCTTCGGCCGGTGCACCGGTGACGAACCTGATGAGCTTTACGACGACTGCCGACATCCCTGGGTTTATACCGGACTACTTCGGTGCACAGTATTGGGAAGCTCCCGAGGTGTACTCGAAACACTCCGCGATGTTCAACATCAAGGGTGTGTCGACACCGACTCTCGTCCAGCACGGGGAGGCTGACCTCCGTGTTCCGATCTCGCAAGGGTACGAGTTGTACAACGCACTCAAGGCCCAGGGTGTGCCAACACGAATGATCGTCTTACCGCGTCAACCGCATGGTCCGAACGAACCGAAGATGCAGATCGCGGCCATGCAGAGCAATCTGGATTGGTTCGACAAGTATTTGAAGTAAAGACGTAGCCGGTCGAGGAGCGCTAACCACATTCGCAGTCCGGAAGGGCGGCCTTGCCCCCGCTATTACAATCCCGGTTTCTGGTCGGGACTTGGGATTCTAATTGCGGGGGCAAGGCCGCCCTTCCGGAC
>DATEOJ010000316.1:0-2263 GCA_035274235.1 Pyrinomonadaceae bacterium | reverse complement strand
AAAAACCACTTGAACCTATTTCTTCCAGACGAACTCTTTCAGCAGATTGTAGCCGCCGTTGAAGAGTAACGTGAATGAACCGTTTCGCAATCCGTCTTTCCAGTCGGTACCGGGGTACCAGGTTTCGGAAACGATCACGCTTGAGGCATAAGTACTCACGACGCGCGGGAATCCAAAGACTTTCCTTCCATCCGGCTTTCGGGCTATCACAGGCGACAGCATCGCGTTCTTGGCCTTCGACTTCCAATCGCGCTTTGTACTCCGGTAGTAGTAACTGTCCAACTTGAACGCCTCGTCCATGCCGTACATCATCGTATTCTTCATGACGCTGCGACCCATGTTCGACGCGAAACGCTTTCCGAACCCATCCCAATGTTCGCCCCATTCCTCTGGCGAATTCGACCAGGTCGACAGCCCGGCGGATGCCACTGCCCGGCCAATCGACCAAGGACCGAACATGCTACCGATGTACTTCTTGAAACGCTTGTCCGCCGACGGACGAACATAGGGCGTAGTCGACGGGGTGGTGGCCGGGTTATCGGTAGTCGTCTGATTGTCGGACGTTTTGTCGGCCGCGACCGGGACCTGCGTTCTTGAATCTGCTGGCGAAGTTACGGTAGGCGAGCTCTTAGGCTCAGTTTTCATGGGCTCGTTTTGAGCAATGACCGAAGAAAAAAGCGCGAGAAGTATGGCAAGGTTAAAAAAAAGAGTTCTCATATGATTCACTTGTGGATCTCCCATCGTCGCCAGCAAGCAGCGTTCCCTCGATCCACGACTACAACATTTTCCTTAGCTCGCGATAGATGTTCTCGGTCATGATCTTTTCGCCTTCAGCATTGGGATGTATCCCGTCCGCCTGATTCAGCTCCCGCTTTAATGCAATGTTATCGAGAACGAACGGAACGAATCCGGTCTCATGCTCGTGAGCGAGATCCGGAAACACCGACGTGAACGCGCGTTGATACTCGCCGTTCGGAGGAGCCAGCATGCCGCACAGAAGCACCTTCACGTTCTTCGCCTTCGCCTTTCGGATCATCTGATCCAGGTTCGACTTCATTTTGGCGACGGGAGCACCGCGGAGCAGATCGTTCGCACCAAGCTCGAGGATGAGAATATGAACGTTCTCCTGTTCGAGTACCCAGTCGATGCGTTCGAGACCGCCGAGACTCGTGTCGCCCGAGACTCCGGCGTTCACGACTTCGTAATCATAACCGTCAGCTTTGAGCCGCTCCTGAAGCAGATACGGATACGACTCGCTCTCTGTCAGACCAAATCCGGCCGTCAAACTATCTCCGAACGCAACGATCTTTGGCCGATTCGTAACCAGCTCGGGCGTCTTTAACGGCTTGTTCGCCGAATTCTCTGCGCGGCTCGCACCTTGTTGCCGCTGACACGCAGTCAGCACGAGTGAAAGCAATATGAAACTTAGGAACGCAGACTTTCGAATAATATGATTCCTCCCCGAAGTATGCTGACGAACTTTGGATGCCAGTTTGTTCGCCACGGTTCGGCACATTACGATTGATGGTTGTAGAAATATGATCCAGCTCAAGGAAGTTACAAAGACGGTCCGATCGGGCACGGAAAATCTTACCATCTTGTCGGAGGTTTCGCTCGATGTGCCTGAGGGACAGTTCGTTGCGTTGACGGGTGCGTCGGGTAGCGGCAAGTCAACATTGCTCGGACTCATCGCCGGTCTAGATGCACCGTCATCAGGAACGATCACCATTGATGGCGACGACATAACTCGCATGAGCGAGGACGGGCTTGCCGAGCTCCGTAGTGCAAAGATCGGTTTTATTTTTCAGTCGTTCCACCTGATCCCGAGTCTGACCGCGTTCGAGAACATTCTTATTCCGATGGAGATCCGCGGGATCCGCGATGCAAAAGACCGGGCCGCCGAACTGCTCCGAGATGTAGATCTTACTGACCGGGGTCATCACTATCCCGCAGAGTTATCGGGCGGCGAGCAACAACGCGTCGCGATCGCGCGTGCATTCGCGAACGAGCCGAAGATCCTTCTCGCCGACGAACCAACCGGAAACCTCGATTCGAAGAACGGCCACCATATCTTTGAGTTGATGACGCAGCTCCACGAGAGCCGTGCGGTGACACTTGTGTTAGTGACGCATGATCAGGCGTTGGCGGCCGAAGCACAGCGACGCATTGTTTTGAAAGACGGACTTGTAGTCAGTGATGATTTCAACCGCCGAGACGCAGAGACGCCGAGACCTTTGGACACCGCATCGATAGTTTCATGATC